>NZ_JBEPPJ010000027.1:0-43112 GCF_040547265.1 Arthrobacter sp. UYCo732
GCACGGGGTCCGATGCCAGGTATCTCATCAAGGCGTGAGATGGCGGTCAGCTGGGCCGCGTCGGGTCCGGTGCCGGCGTTGGGGCCGGTGGTGCCATCGGGGTCGACGCCTTGGGCTGCGGGGATTGCCGCGATCATCTCTTCGATTCGGGTGCTCAGATGTTCGATCTGGCCGGTCAGGGTGTCGACCTGGTCCAGCAGGACCCGGGCCAGTTCGCCGTGGTGGTCGTCGAACCGGCCGGTGAGGGCCTGAACCAGCGCGGCGTGTTTGACCCGCAGCCGGCCCCTGGCCAGGTCCGCCGGGACGAGGGGGTCAGGTTGCCCGGCGAGCTGTCATGACCGTGACCCTGGCAGGTGCCTTTGCATTTTGCGCTGGCGTGGCCGGTGTTCGGCGCCGGCACAGAGAGTGCCTCGACCGTCTGCTCCTCAGCTGGCTTAAGTGGCAAGCCAGCCGCCGAGGAGGTCGGCGGCCTGAGCATCCGCGATGGCGGCCAGTCACCGGGCAATCTGACCGCGCGGCAGTTGAGCGTGGCTGGCGATTACATTTCAGTAGGGAAGCAGCAGGGGGTGCTTCGAGATGGCCAGATCATCGCGATAATGATTGCGCTGCAGGAATCCAGCCTCAGGGTTCTGGCCAACACGAGCGTCTCTGCATCGCTTGGCTAACCGCATGACGGTGTCGGGAGCGATCACGATTCCCTGGGTACCGCTCAGCACCGTCCGGCTGCCGGCTGGGGGAGCGTTGAACAGCTGATGGACCCCATCTATAAGGTGCGGGCCTTCTACGGCAGGACTGCCGGTCCCAACCACGGAAGCCCGCGCGGGTTGCTGGACATCCCAGGATGGGAAACTATGAGCAAAGGCCAAGCGGCGCAGGCTGTTCAGGTGTCGGCGTTTCCCGAGCTGTATGCGCGATGGGAGTCCGAGGCGACTGCCATTGTTGATGCGATCAACGGCGGGACAGCGCCGGCTGCCCTATCGAACGTGTTCAGGTCAGCCAACCCGGACTTTTTAAACACCTGGAGTGTCAGTCCACCTGTGCCGTCAGGCCGGCGGCAGTGATCGCCGTCGATGCCGCGGTCTCGTCGTTGTCCGAGCTGTCGCCGCTGATGCCCACGGCGCCCACGATGGCGCCATCGGAATCCCGGACCAGCACGCCGCCGGGGACCGGGATCAGCCGGCCACCCAGCGCAGCGGTGGCCGCGGCGATGAAGTAGGCCTGCTGCTCGGCGCGCTCCATGATGGCACGCGATCCCATCCCGAGGGCCAGTGCCCCGTAGGCTTTGCCTTGGGCGATCTCGAAGCGGTTGTTCGAGGCTCCGTCCTGGCGGGCCGCGGCGCTGACGTGCCCGCCGGCGTCAAGCACGACGACGGTGAGGGGTTTGAAGCCGTGCTCCTGGCCCGCGGCGACGGCTTTGTCGATGATGGTCCGGGCTGATTCCAGTGTCAGGTTCATGGTGCGTTCCTTGCCCGGTTGCCGGCGTTTTTGTGCGCGGCCCGGCGCCGGTGAAGCACGAGCTCGGTGTAGCCGGACGGCTGGGCCGCGCCCTCGAGGACGAGTTCACGGGCGGCGAGGAACGCCTCGCCGTCGAACGCGGGGGACATTGGTGTGTAGCTCGGGTCGGAGGCGTTTTGTTCGTCGACGACGTTGGCCATCCTCCGAAGCGATGCCTCCACATCCTCCTGGGTCACTATGCCGTGCAGCAGCCAGTTCGCGACGTGCTGGGAGCTGATGCGGCAGGTGGCGCGGTCCTCCATCAGGGCGGTGCCGTGGATATCGGGCACCTTGGAGCACCCGACGCCGTCGTTCACCCAGCGCACGACGTACCCCAGCGTGCTTTGGATGTTGTTATCCAGTTCGTTGCGCCGGTCCTCCTCCGACCAGCCCGTAGGGTCGCCCACCGGGATGGTGAGCAGCTGGCGGAGGGTGGAGCGGCGCTTTCCGGCGAGTTCGGCCTGCCGGGCGTCGACGTCTACCTGGTGGTAGTGGATGGCGTGGAGAGTGGCGGCGGTGGGTGAGGGGACCCAGGCGCAGTCCGCGCCCGCGAGCGGGTGGCCTGCCTTCTGGGCCAGCATGTCTGCCATGTTGTCCGGTGCGGCCCACATGCCCTTGCCGATCTGGGCGCGGCCGCTGAACCCGCAGGCAAGTCCGATATCGACGTTGGCGTCCTCGTAGGACTTGATCCAGCTGGAGTTACGCATGTCCGCTTTGCGGACCATCGGTCCGGCGAGCATGGAGGTGTGGATCTCATCGCCGGTGCGGTCCAGGAACCCGGTGTTGATGAATGCAACCCGTTCGCGGGCCTCGCGGATGCAGGCCTTCAAATTGGCCGATGTGCGGCGTTCCTCATCCATGATCCCGATTTTGAGGGTGAGCGGGTCGAGGCCCAGCACTTTCTCGGTGCCGGCCAGGAGCTCGCAGGCGACGGCGACTTCGGCGGGGCCGTGCATCTTCGGCTTGACGATGTAGACCGAGCCGGCGCGGGAGTTGTGCCCGGCGTGGGGGCCGCGCAGGTCGTGCACCGAGCCGAGTCCCGTGAACAGGGCGTCGAGGATTTCCTCGGGCACCGGAGCGCCGGCGGCGTCCAGGACGGCGTCGCTGGTCATCAGGTGGCCGACCTGGCGGATCAGCAGCAGTGAGCGCCCGGGCAGGGTCAGCTCTGAGCCGTCGGCTGCGGTGTAGGTCCGGTCGGGGTTGAGCCGCCGGGTGTGCATGCGGCCGCCCTTGGTTACTTCGGCTGTCAGGGTGCCCTGCATCAGCCGGAGCCAGTTGCGGTAGCCCTCCACCTTGTCCCTGCCGTCGACGGCGGCGACCGAGTCCTCCAGGTCCATGATCGTGGTCAGCGCGGCTTCCAGCACGATGTCCTTTACCCCGGCCGGGTCGCCGGAGCCGATCGAGTGGTTGCGGTCGATCTGGATTTCCACGTGCAGGCCGTGGTGGACCAGCAGCACGGCCTCGGGCTGGCCGGCCTCGCCCCGGTAGCCGGCGAACTGGGTCGGGTCTGCCAAGCCCAGTTCGCCGTCCGGTGCTTCGGCGACGAGGGCGCCGTCCGTGATCCGGTAGGCGGTGACTGCGGTGTGGGATCCGCCGGCCAGGGGAGTGTGTTCGTCCAGGAAGCAGCGTCCGAACGCAACGACGGCGGCGCCCCTGACCGGGTTGTATCCGCCCGTGCGCCCGCGGCCCTCCGCATCGTCGATGGCGTCGGTGCCGTATAGCGCGTCGTAGAGCGAGCCCCACCGGGCGTTGGCCGCGTTAGCGGCGAACCGGGCATTCAGCAGCGGGACCACCAGTTGGGGTCCGGAGACGGTGGCGATCTCGGTGTCCACGCCGTCGGTGCTGATGTTGAAATCGGCCGGTTCCTCGACCAGGTACCCGATGGACCGCAGGAAGTCCTCGTAGGCCTCCGGATCCAGGGGCATCGAGCCCTGCGAGCGGTGGTACTCGTCAATCTGGCTTTGCAGCAGCTTCCTGACATTCAGTAGTTCCAGAACCCGTGGCGAAAAGTCGGAAATCAGGGCGGCGGCGCCGGCCCAGAACTGCTCGGCGTCGAGGCCAATCCCCGGCAACGCCTCGTCCCGGACGAAGGAGAAGAGCTCCTCCGCGACGTGGAGTCCGTTCGTCTCCAAGTGATTCGGCATTCCGGTCACGCTCCGTTCAACTTTCATAATGCGAAAGAAAAATATCGATCTATAAAGGTAGCCAGGGGCTCCATGGCTGTCAACGCCGTTCCGCGGGTTCATTGGCGGCAGCCCGAATGGCTGACATCAACCATTGACTGTGATCTAAATCTCACATATGGTCTATCCACAAAACAAGAGACAACCTTCACCATGTGGAATTTGTGCCGTTGTTGGATTCTCACCTCGGGCCGCCCGGCCCACTGTTGCCCAAAAACAAAAGGAGTTTTTGTGAGTCCAAGGTTTGAGTCTTTTCAGCAGGTCGTCGATCCGATTGCCGGGTCTCTTGCTGTCTCGGCGGTGGTTGCCGCGCTTCCGCTGCTCCTGCTTTTCGTCCTCCTCGGCGCCTTCCGGGTCAAAGCGCACAAGGCCGCCATCGCCAGCCTGTTGCTCTCCATCGTGCTGGCCATCGTGGGCTGGCGGATGCCGTTCGGCCAAGTGCTCAGCGCCACCGCCCAGGGCGCCTTCTACGCCATCTTTCCGATTCTCTGGATCCTCATCAACGCCTTGTGGGTCTACAAGCTGACGGTTGCCACGGCATGGTTCGAGGTTCTGGGCCGGACCATCCGCTCCATCTCCAACGACCTGCGCATCCTCGCGATCCTGGTTGCATTCTGCTTCGGCGCGTTGCTGGAGGCGCTGGCCGGTTTCGGCGCGCCGGTGGCCATTTCCGCTGCCATGCTCGTAGCCGCCGGCATGAAGCCGCTGAAATCGGCCATCGTGGCACTCCTTGCCAACACCGCCCCCGTCGCGTTCGGAGCGATGGCAGCTCCGATCATTGCCCTCAACGGCGTGACAAACATCCCGTTGCATGACCTCGGCTCCATGGCCGGCCGCCAAACCCCCTTCGTCGCGGTGCTGGTCCCGCTGATCCTCGTCTTTATCGTCGACGGCAAACGCGGCCTGCGGCAGACCTGGCCGGTGGCGCTGGTATCCGGAATAGTGTTCGCTGTGGCGCAGTTCCTCGCCTCGAACTTCCTGGTCGTCGAACTCACCGACGTCGTCGCCGCCATCGCGACGGTTGCAGCGGTGCTGCTGATGCTCAGGTTTTGGCAGCCGGCCGAAATCGTCGGAATGCACAACGTCAAAGGCAGCGGCCCCGCAGAGGTGTCGCTGGTCAGCGCCGGCCCTCCCGCCCGCACCGGCTACGGCACGTCCTCCGGCCTGGGCGGTGTCAGCCGCAACGGCGAACCCGTCGGCGCCGGCCGTGCGGACACGCCAGCGGGCGCCGCCGTCAGGCCGCCGAACCGGGAGGTATGGATGGCAGTCGCCCCGTACCTGATCATCATGGCCGTGTTCTCCATCGCCCAGTTGCCGGATGTGAAGACCTGGCTGACCGCCGTCGGCTCCGTCACCTTCGAATGGCCCGGCATTGACGCAGTGGACTCCGCCGGGCACCCGGTCGCGGCCCACAAGTTTAAACTGGACCACCTGAAGGCCACAGGCACGTTGCTGCTGATCTCGGGCATTATCACCATGGCCCTTTACAAGCTCAAGCCGCTGCAGGGATTCCGTACCTACCGCGACACGCTGTTCCAGCTGCGCTGGACCATCGTCTCGGTCACGTCCGTCCTGGCGCTGGCGTTCGTCATGAACGTGTCAGGCCAGACGAACTCGCTCGGCATCGCGCTGGCCTCCGCGGGCGGGTTCTTCGCCTTCCTCTCGCCGCTGCTCGGCTGGATCGGCGTGGCACTCACCGGCTCGGACACTTCCTCGAATTCACTCTTCGGGCAGCTTCAGGTCACCGCCGCGCAGCAGACCGGCCTGTCGCCAACGCTGATGGCAGCCTCGAACTCCTCAGCCGGGGTGCTGGGGAAGATGCTTTCGCTGCAGAACCTGGCCGTCGCGTCGGCCGCCGTCGGCCTGGACGGGGCCGAAAGTGTCCTGTTCCGCAAGCTGCTGGGCTGGAGTCTGGGGCTGTTGGCCTTCATCACCATCCTCATCCTCCTGCAGTCCACCCCCATTCTGGGCTGGATGGTTCCGTAGGAAACGGCCTTTCCCTTTACGCCGGCGTCCCGGCCGCGGACAGCCTGCCCGGCGGAGCCGGGAGGAGAGCGCCAAGCAACCATAAAGACCTGCAAACGATAGAGAGCAGACCCTGTGAGCACTACCGCTAACCACACGAAGGCCCAGGCAGGCGCGGAGCTTCTCGCCGCGGCCCGGCACGGCACCGCCGACGAAGCCGACCGGATGAGCGTAAATACCGACCGGTCCGGGTACACGCCCGGGACGCTGCCGGACGGCGTTGTGTACGCCACCAGCGTCGACGACGTCGTCGAGACCATGGTCCATGCGACAGCGGGACGCATCCCCATCGTCGCCCGGGGCGCCGGGACCGGCCTCGCCGCCGGTTCCTCCGCCCAGGCTGGCGAGATCGTCCTGGACCTTTCCAAAATGAACCGTATCCTGCGTCTGGATCCGCTGGAACAGATCATCGTCGTCGAACCCGGTGTCCTCAACGCCGAGGTCAACGCCGCCGCGGGCGAGCATGGACTGTTCTACGCCCCGGATCCCGCCAGTACCGCCATCTGTTCCATCGGCGGAAACATCGCCACCAACGCCGGAGGCATGCGGTGCGCCAAGTACGGCGTCACCCGTGAGTCCGTCCTGGCCCTGAAAGTTGTCCTACCCGACGGGCGGCTCCTCGTGACTGGCCGCGCAACGATCAAGGGCGTCACCGGCTACGACCTCAACGCCCTAATGATCGGGTCCGAAGGGACACTGGGTGTGGTGGTTGAAGCAACTCTTCGCCTCCGGCCGCTCCCCGTGGCGACGGCAACCGTCGCAGCGTTCTTCCCGGACATCGTTACCGCCGCCCAGGCCGCCTCGGCTGTCATATCCGCGCGCATCACGCCTTCGGTGCTCGAACTCATGGACGGGCCGACCCTGGCCGCAGTCGACGCCGCCCTGGGCACGGACTATCGAAGCCGCGGCGGCGCATTCCTTTTGGCCCAGACGGACGGATACGGGGCCTTCCTAGAACAGGAGGTGCTGATTCAGGCCATTGAGCCTTTCGCTTCGTCCTACGAAAAAGCCACAGACCCGCAAAGGACGTCGGAACTCCTGACTCTGCGCCGCGAGGCCATTCCTTCGTTGGAACTGCTGGGCAACGTCTGCATCGGTGACGTCGGAGTTCCACGCGGACGTCTCGCCGAGATGGTCACCGGGATCGAGGAAATTTCCCGCCGCACCGGTGTCCGGATCTTCACCGTCGCGCACGCCGCCGACGGCAACCTGCACCCTATGATCGTGCTGGACGAGGGCCAGCCCTCCACGGAAGGACCGGCGAAGGACGCGCTTGGTCAAATGTTTCATTTGGCCCGCGGCCTCGGCGGCACACTGACGGGAGAACACGGAGTAGGAATCCTCAAGCGCGACTGGCTGCGAGACGAACTGGGCAGCGACTCCCTCGAACTGCAGCACGCCATAAAGAATGTATTTGACCCGCTCGGCATCCTCAACCCAGGCAAGGCAATCTAGCCGGCGTCAAGGAGGAGCTGGCCGCCGCACGCACCGGGGAAAACCAACTGGCCCGGGACCTGGAGCGAGCCCAAGTATCGGCTGCCACTGCACAGCAAGAAGCGGAAACAGAGATTGTCGGTCTACGGGTCGACGTGGAGGCTGTCCGCGTGCGACTGAACCATGGGGAGCAACGAGTCACAGACCTCCACGACACCTACAAAGGCCTAATCACCCAGTTACGCGATGAACTAACCCAGGCCCGCGCGGCGGAGACCAAATAACCGAGGCCGCGACCACGATCTGACGCAGAGAGCTAACGGGCAGGTAGCGCAAGCGGGAAACTGACAAAAGTTGCCAGGTACGCGAGACCGGCACGACCGGATGCACGGAGACGGGGTATTACTGCGACGGCCATCCTCAGAAGTCGTCTGCTGTGAATCCAGTGGGAAGCCTCGGGCATGTCCAGTTCCAAAATGGCCTTGCTGAACCGCCACGCGGCCCCGCCGGGGAGAGAACAGCACCAGAAGCACCAGTGAGTGTCCGACAACGATTGTTACCGTACATGGCCCGGTACTCCTGAGCGTGTCCCCAGGGGCAATCTAGGTGCGTCCGGGTTCCGGCCCCGGAAACGGTAGAGTCGCCGGCATGCGGGATCTGTTTGAGGATGAAGAGAACGACGTCGAGATCAAGCACGAATTTGAGACCCGGGATCTGCTTGCCGCGGTTGATGTCTTCGATGAGATGCGCACGCACCTGAACGACATGGGTATCGCCAGGCCGCCGCAGATGCGCGGTGAGCTCCTTGACCTGCATCAACTGGCAATGGAGGCTTATCCGAATGGTTCCAAGGAAGACCTCATCAAGCTCTACGAAGACGCCGAAAACCTCGAAAGCGCGGCTTTTGAGCTGATGGAACAGGCCGAAAAGCTCCATCAACTTCTGGAATCCCTCATGGCCACCGAACCTGAAGACCTCCGCGGCTACTGAACGGACCGGTTCAGCAGGGTGTCATACACTTCAACATCCAAGGGTAGGCCTGTGATCTGGTGGCCGCGAAGCAATAACCACCCCACGACGATCGCAGCAGCTGTTCCCTGGGAGCCCAGCCTTCGTGTACGTTCTGCCCTGAGATAATGGCCACCGTACCGGCGGATGCTCAATCAGTCGGTACGGTGGCCATTATTCCAAGGAGAGGAGCTGTATCCCCTGGTCCCGCGCCGGCAAGCCCTTATGAAGACGCCAGCGATTAGAGTTCGCTGATGTGTCGGAGCTGGTTGTCGTCAAAGCCCTCCGGTCCGGCCATTGGCTTGCCGGGTTGGGGGTTGTAGCTTCCGTACAGCCGTTGGCGCTAAGGATGTTCCGGCATGGGTTTGGCGGTCTGGATGTTGCGATAGATGGTCATGGGGGTGACGGCGCAGGAAGCTGCGATTTCGGCCATGGTGAATTGTCGGGCGTCGTACATGCGCTGGGCTTTGTTGATGAGCTCTGGGGTCATTTTGGGTTTGCGTCCGCCTTTGCGTCCTCTGCTCCGGGCTGCGATGAGTCCGGCCTGGGTGCGTTCGCGGATGAGGGCGGCTTCGTATTCGGCCATGAGCGCGAACATGCCGAAGACGAGTTTGCCGTGTGCGGTGGTGGTGTCCACGATGCCGTTGGTCAGTGATTGGACGCCGATGCCGCGTTCGTCGAGGGTGGCGACGATGTCGATGAGGTTGCGCAGGTTCCGTCCGAGTCTGTCGATTTTCCAGACGACCAGGGTGTCGCCGGGGCGCAAGTCGTCCAGACACAGTGCCCACTGTGGCCGGTCAGCTTTGGTGCCGGTCGCCGTGTCTTTGTAGATCTTCAGGCAGCCTTCGGCGTTGAGTGCATCGAGCTGCAGCTGCGGGTCCTGGTCGGTGGTGCTGACCCTCGCGTACCCGATTTTGTGTCCCATGCCTGCCAATCTAACAAAATCCATGAATCCTGGCCTGTTTAGTTATCTAGATTTCGTTGCGGGTTTTGTGAGCCTGCAACCGCTGGTTGGGTATCGAGATGGCGGATCGGTGTGGGGTCTACCGCAGACGACCGTTTGTGATAGCCGGCAGACGCATCGTGGACGAGCCCGATCCGGCCCAGGTCTAATGGCGATTACTTCCGAAAGACCTGCCCATTAAACAGGTCACAGGAATGATTTATCCAACGATTGTAAAATCGCATACCTTTTGCTAGCGTTTGGGTCGAAGTTGCCCGGTGCAACCATTGTGCGGGCGGCTTGGGTGGTGGGGGACCTGACAGGGCGACTGCAAAGTCGTTGGTGAGTGGCCAGCGTCTTAAATGGTGAGACGATCCGGTGGTGGCTGTTAAAGAGCGGGAACCCCTGTTAAGCATGTGAATGTTCAAGCCCACATGTTGCCAGGAGTTCCCTGTTGTCATCTTCTCATCTTGCCGCGTTCGTCGACGAATTCACCGGGGCAGGACCGGCCGAGATCGATCCCGGCAAGGTGCTTGCCGCCCTGTGTGAACTATCCGATCCGAGGGCCCGACGCGGTGTCCGGCACCGCTTCCCCCACTTGTTGGTCATCATGGTTTGTTCCGTGCTGGCCGGGGCGAAAACTTTGGTGGAGATGGCCGAGTGGGCCTCCGACACGGCCCGGTTCCAGCTCGCAGCCCTGGGTATCGGAGCCCCGCACGCGACTACCCTCGGTCGGGTGCTGGAGCGGCTGGATGCGGATGCCCTGGACCGGCTGGCAGGGGCGTGGGCGCAGGCCCAGGCCGCCGCGAGGGCCATTGCTATCGATGGGAAGGAGGCCCGTGGAGCGAAGAACGGCGGCGGTGACCGCGTGCATTTGATGGCCGCCATCGACCAACGCACCGGGGCCGTGCTGGGCCAAGTCGACGTCGGCATCAAGACCAATGAAATCAGCATGTTCAAGCCCCTGCTGGAGAGGATTCCTGCCCTGGACGGGGTGATTGTGACCGCGGATGCCCTCCACACGCAGACCGGGCACGCGAAGTATCTGGCGGAGCGGGGCGCCCACTACGTCCTCACGGTCAAGGGAAACCAGCCCACGTTGCACAACCAGCTGCGGTCCCTGCCCTGGGAAAAGGTCCCTGCCGGGGACCGGTCCCTGGCCACGGCGAACGGCCGGGAGATCACCCGCACCGTCAAATGCGTCAGCGTTGCCGCCGGCATAGGCTTCCCGAATGCGGAACAAGCTGTCCAGATCACCCGCAAGTCCCGGCCCCTCGGGACCCGCAAATGGCATATCGAAACCGTCCACGCGGTCACCTCCCTACCCTCGTCCGAGGGCAAACCGGCCCAGATCGGAGCCTGGATCCGGGGACATTGGGCCATTGAAAACGGTCTTCACTGGCGCCGGGACGTGACCTGGAATGAGGACCACAGCCAGATCCGCAACGGTCAGGCGCCTCGGGCCATGGCGTCGCTACGAAACCTGTGCATCACCATCCACCGACTCGGGGGCCAAACCAACGTCGCCAAGGCCACCCGAGCCGCTCGAAACCACCCCGACCGCGCCCTCCAGCTCGCCGGCATCACCACCGTCTAACGACTTTGCAGCCGCCCTGGGGGACCTGATAAGGCTGAGTTCTCTGTCCGCGTGACCTGGAATATCCAACATCCGAAGCAGGGGAATTTCGTGACTCAGCGCAGATTCAGAACAATGCCACTTCCAGCGGCACTCGTATTGTTGCTGGCTTCGTCGGCAGGCATCACTGCCGCGCAGGCGGCACCCGCGCCGGCGCACGGTGACTTCAGGACATCTGTTCCTGCTGCTGCTGCCAAAGACGGATTTGCGGATCGGCTCTCCGTCTGGGGAGAGAAAGACGGCGTGCTTCAGGTCGGTCTGACCAGCATCCACGGGAACGAGTTGGCTGCGCTGAAAGCGCGGCTGGGGCCAGACGTCAGTGTATTCCAACACGACGCTGTTGAGTCTGCTGTGAAAAAAACGCCTGTCCCGGCCGCAGTGCCCGTCCATACTGTAACGCCAAGCCGTAAGAAGCAGTCCCCTTCTGTGACCAGCACTCTTTCCGCGTCAACGACCCCGAGCAATATCCCGCCATTCATGGACAGCTTGCCGTACTACGGCGGCGACCGGATAGTCCGCACTACGGTGGAAAACGGGGTCAACTATGTCATTCAGTGCACCGTTTCAGCCCCCTACGTGAATAGCTCGACCGTCTACATGATGACTGCCAGACACTGCGGGCCCGCAGGAACCGCTTGGAATCAGGGCTACTTCGACGGGACGAATATCTACATTTCAGGATCGATGGGAACGGCATCTTCAGTCCAGTGGGGCAACAACAGAACTGACGGAGCCCTCCTGACCGGCACTAGCTACGCCCCCTACATCTGGACCGACGGCGCCAACTATGCCAGCGCACATGTCACAGGTGCTGCCACGGTCGTGCCCAAGGGCGCCGGCCAGGGAACGCCCGTTTGTACTGATGGTTCCTTTACAGGGTATGCGTGCGGTGGAACAGTTAGCTTCACCAATGCTTGCGCCAACATCTCCGAAGGAAGCGTCGTCTACTACGTTTGCGGGCTCGATATCGCAGATTCAGCGACTCCCATCGTGCAGTCGGGAGACAGCGGCGGGCCTGTCGTTGTGCCCGCATCCGGAGGGGTCCTGATGGCCGGAACAATCAGCGCCCAGTCCAACGGCGGGAAAGAAGTGCTGTTCTCCGATGTCAACTATCTTCAGCAGGTCTTCGCTGTCTCAGTGGCCTCCTGACTTGCTGCTCCTGCGGCACGTGACGAAAGGGGCCGCCGCGGTGATCATCACCGCTGCGGCCCTTTTCGGTCTTCTGTCCTGCGGAGCAGACACGGGCAGCCCCGGCCAGGGGGGCGGCGTCACCAGCCCGTCAACAACCAATCCTGGGCCGCCTGCCCCAGTGAAGACCGGCCCGGCCATCCAGACCGTAACCCCGGACTTCTCCGAGCTCCGCGTCGACACCTCACCGGCGGCGGCGGGCGACACGGTGCCATGGAAGCTGGTGAAGGTAGATACGGTGAACAACCGCATTTACCTTTCTTCCGAGCAAGTCAGCTGCACGGTCCCAGAAGTTGTCCACCTTCAGGAGACCCGCACGGAGATCGTCATCGCCGTGGCTGGCGCGCCGACCTCAATGACATGCGCTGCCCGGAAGGTAAGCCTGATTGGCTACGTGCAACTAAACGACCCATTAGCCGGCCGCCGTGTTGTCGGGAACAGCCAGTAAATTCCATGGCCTTGTAGTTCGTGGTGACCCCGGCGGAACCGTTGGAGGTGAACTGGTCGAAAATGTTGTAGGTCTGGGTGGTGGCCCCGGCGGCGGTAGTGTTGCCGTTCGCGTCGTAACTGTAGGTAGTGGCTCCGCCCGGGGTGTGGGGCAGTTCGGGGCTTGAGGACCAATGCTCGGAAAAGTCACGCTAAGCCGATCTCCAGTGGTAACAATGGTTGCCTCGGTTCATCTGTATGGCTAAACACAAATATTTGACTGCGGCCGAGGAGGCCTCGTACGGGCGATTCGAGGCGCAGGCCCCGGCGCAGGCGGTGTTGGAGCAGTTTTTCTTTCTGGACGATGTGATCTTGTTGCGAACCACCGGCGGCACCCCTAACTCGGCGCAACAGCAGCTCCGACCTGCCTTAGCGGACGATTCCGTTCCATTACTACTCAGACCCCTACAGCCTGATTCCGTCCTCGGACGAACCCTCAACTTTCGAAACCGTTGACGCCTCTTTCTAGGATTCGCGAGGGTGATGCACATTCAGCCTTGGTCGTTGATGGCTCGGAGGAAGTAGCTGACGGGCTTTCTGAGGTGCACCCAGGCCGCTAGCGCGAAGGAAACAAGGACGGCAGCCCCAGGACGAAGCTCGGCCCGGCAATAGGGTCCTTTCCAATGGCTTTCCCGTGGCGTAGAAGCACCGCATGTCGAGCATCGGAAACACAGGAAGCTCACGATCTTCGTTGCCAACGCGGCCGCATACCCACGGGATACCGCTAGTGCCCGGCGAGTCGTGAGGTGGGTACCGTAGGCCGCTCTGCCAGGCAGCGATCAGATTGACATATTCATCCCGCGGCGGCGGTTTGAGGTGGACCCTCCGGTGTTGTCGATCCTCAACCTGAGAAATCCTCGGCATTGTTTGGGGCCATCGAAATCCTTTCACAAACTTGCGTAAATCCATGGGTTCTACCCCCTGGCCGTGTGTAGGCTCCCAACAGCGACCACCTTCAAGGAGCAAAATGAAACGCACTCGGTTGTGGCAATACACGGTTCCGCTCCTATTTCTCGGCTTGCTGTTGACGTCTTGCGGAGACAGGAAAACGGGCGGACCAGGAACTGCTGTGCCCACGCCCAGCTCCACAAGCTTCGCCACCCCCACCAACTCCGCAACGCCCACCGACTCAACCCCTGGCTCGACCGGCACCGCGGCACCCCAGGAGACATGTGCGGCGTTCCTGCCGTCGACCCCGTGCACTAAATACACAAGCGTCTCCGGCACGGCCAGCGGCAAAGATTTACCTTGGGTGGCCTCCGGCGGGGTCAGGGCACAGTTGACCTCCGTGAACGGAGAACTTCAGCTGACCGTGACGACCAAATGCGGCCCCATGAGCGGGCAAGCGACAGTCACCGGTAACACGCTGAACGCCCGGAACATAGCCACCGGCGCTGTGGGGTGCTCCGGCGATGTCGGCGAACAACATCTGTGGGTACTGGAATTCCTGAAGCGGCCCATCGAACTGACATTCAGCCAGGGCACTCTCACCTGGAAGAGCGGAACAGACACACTCAGCTTCAAAAGCGAGTGACCGCTCGCCTATTTTCGAATCGCCACCCTCACGGGTGGTGCCCATTCACGACGTAATCAAATATCGATGAACTAATCCAAAATTGGGGGAACAGTGAAGTTCATAACTCATGCCGTCCGCGTGACGGCAGTAATCATGCTCGCCTTGACAGGCATTGGAGGAGGCACAGCAGTCGCCAGCCCAAATCCGCCCACAAGCCCGGCAGGGCTCGACGAAATCGACCGCTACGCACAAGCGCAGGGCGCCACATTCATCGCCAACCAACAGCAACTGTCAGATTTCAAGCACTGGGTCATCATGGTCCCCGGGATTGAAGACGCCGGGTACGTGGAGCAGGTCAACGACGCATCCAAGCTGGCCACGAAGTTCCTCTGGAAGGGCCAGTCACTGCTGCGTGACACAGTCCTGGCTGAAGCCAAGGCCCGCGGAATCACCGCAACGTTCGCGGAGAGGCCATACTCTCTGCCGCAAATCCGTGCAGCAATTAAGAAAATCGACGCAAATAAGGCTGCATTCGCTACACTCGGGTTCCAAGTCGAGGGAATCGTCGGAGTCCGTGACGACGACGGCTCCATTGCCATCGAAGGCCACGCCATCGACGGTGCGGCGCCTGACATAACCAAGGTGTCAGCAACCGCCAGCCAAGCTTCTGGTGTAGCAGTGCGTGTGGCCGACAAGCAGCGAGCCACTGCCACCACGGCGACACGATCCAATGACACCGCACCCTTCAACTCGGGCGGCTACATGCTCCGTGTTGGCGGGGGCACCTGCAGTACAGGGTTCGCAATAGCGGACGCCAGCCGCACCTACACGGTCACGGCAAGGCATTGCCCTCAGGGGTCGTACTACGACCGCGACAACTCAGGGGTCTACGTCGGCTACGAGTTGCGCGATTCGCCAGACGGCCAGGCGTCACTGCTGGACGGAACCGGAAGCAAGTGGATGTTCGACGGAGCATGGAACAACAGTGGGGGCTACGCCAAGGGAGTTTCCGGATTCCAGGACGTGTCCGTTGGCGATTATGTCTGCACAAGCGGAGGGAACTCCGGGGTGCACTGCACTATCAAAGTCGTCAGCACCAATCGCTGGTGGAACGACGGGTGGGGTGGCGCCTGGAACATCGAGGGCTACCAGCAGACTGCCGGTGCAATCTCCGCTATCCAAGGTGATAGCGGAGGCCCAGTCCTCATGCCCCGCTCAGACGGCACTGTCGGCGCGGTCGGTATGATCCAAGCTGTCCTCAACGCTGACACCAACAACTGCGGGTCAGTTCACGACCAGGGGACGAACGTCTGTTCCCCCGACGTACTATTCACTTCAACCAGGACAATAGCCAACAGCCTCGGTATGAGCCTTGTCACCTGGTAGACGAAATCTGAAGGCTTCCCGGACCCGCTCTCACAGGCGGCCGGGGAGCCTTCTTTGCGAGCGGAACTCCCCTGGCAATCTCTGAACGTCTCGGGGGTGCGGTCCCGGCTGGAGTCCTAGCCAGCCTTGATCCTGGGTTATGAGATCCAGCCAGCCGGGAGCTGCGAAAAGTAGACTGACCAGTGGATGCGCATCGTCGAACAGGTCAAGCTCGGGCAGCCGCCGGGACGGAGGGCTTGAGGACCCCAATGCTCGAAAAGTCACGCTAGAAGCCTGTCCCTAGTCAAGTGGTAACGATGGGTGCCTCGGTTCGTTGAGCCTGTATGGCTAAACATAAATATTTGACTGCGGCCGAGGAGGCCTCGTACGGGCGATTCGAGGCGCAGGCCCCGGCGCAGGCGGTGTTGGAGCGGTTTTTCTTCCTGGACGACGCCGATCTGGACCTCGTGGCGAAACGGCGCGGTGATCGGAACCGGCTCGGGTTCAGTCTCCAACTGGTGACTGTCCGACACTTGGGCACGTTTCTGGAGGACCCCCTCGACGTGCCGAACACGGTGGTGGATTATGTGGCCGGACAAGTGGCGGTGGCGGATCCGTCGTGCGTGAAGGGGTACCTGGAGCGGCGGCCGACGCGGTTTGAGCATCAGGCGGAGATCGCCGAAGTATACGGTTATGTCTCCTACGCCTCGGCGGAGGCGGAGTTGATCGGTTGGCTGGACGGGCAGGCGTGGACGACCGGTGATCAACCGAAGCCGCTGTTCTACGCGGCGGTGGGATGGTTACGCGCACGGAAGGTGCTGCTGCCGGGGGTCACGACGTTACGGGACGAGGTGGCCAGCGTCCGCAAGAAGGCGGAAACCAGGCTGTACGCGGCCCTGGCGGGGGCGGTGACCGGCGAGCAGGCCCTTGAGCTGGAGAAACTGCTGCAGGTGCCCGAGCGGAGCCGATGGTCGCAGTTGGAGATGTGGCGCAAGGCGGGGAAGAACACGACCGGGCGCGGCATGGTCAAGGCGCTGAACCGGGTATCGGAGATCGCCGGGCTGCACCTGGGCGAGGTCGACGTGTCCGGGGTGCCCAAACGGCGGTTGATCGCACTGGCGAAGGAAGGCCGGAACGAAACGGCGACCAAGCTTGACCGGTTGCCGTACGAGAAGAAGATCGCCACGCTGCTGGCCACGGTGCGGTGGCTGGAGGTGTCCGCCACCGACGACGCCCTGGAACTGTTCGACGTATTCATGTCCAACGAGCTGATCGGGCGGGCAAACAAGGCCGCGGAGAAGGCCACAATCAAGCGGGCGCCGGTGGTCGCCCGGGCACGCCCGGGTCCTGAAGTCGGTGGTGGAACTTCTGCTCGAGGCCGAGGGGGCGAGTGAGACCATGCCGTTGGGCATGGTGTGGGAAATGATCGAGCACCAGGTGGGCTCCCGGGCGCAGATCGCCGCGGCCGTAGAGGGAATCCGGGAGATCATCCCGCCGCCGCAGGCCGAACCGGAAGGGCAGTGGCGGGAGGCGGTCGTGGAGCGGTACGCCACCGTACGCGGCTTCGCCAGGATGCTGTGCGAGGTAGTCGGGTTCTCGGCGACCGCCGACGCACACAAGATCCTTGCGGCGATGCAGGACCTGGCGCATCTGCTGGACCTGAGGGAGAGCGTGAAGGTGCCCAAAGGGTACCTCGATGCCCGCAAGGTCGACCTGTCAGTGGTGCCGAAGGGCTGGTGGCAGAAGCTCGTGTTCCCCGCCGGCAGGCCCGGGGAAACGGTGGACCGCAACGCCTACGTGTTCTGCGTTCTGGAGCAGTTCCACACCGCGCTCAAGCACCGCGACATCTTCGCGTCCACCTCCGACCGCTGGTCAGATCCCCGGGCCCGGCTACTGTCGGGCCCGGCGTGGGAGAACGCGAAGGGCCCGGCGCTGGGCGCGTTGCTGCTGCCGGAGCAGCCCGACTCTCTGCTCGCCGAGCATGCCGGGACCTTGGATGCGGCATGGCGGACGGTGTCCGGCGCGATGACCGCCGGCGGGGACATCACCGTGGACGCCGACGGCCGGATGCACCTCGGCAAGGACGACGCCCTGGAGGAGCCGCCCGGCCTGAAAGACCTGCGTACCCGTGTGGCGGGCATGATCCCGCGCGTGGACCTGTCCGAGCTGGTGCTCGAGGTGATGGGCTGGCACCCGGACTTCGCCGCGTCCTTCACCTCGGCAGCCGGCGTGTCCTCCCGGCTGACCGACCTGCACGTCTCGGTCGCCGCGCTGCTGACCGCGCACGCGCTCAACATCGGGTTCGGGCCGGTGATCGCCGACGCTACGGCGCTGACCCGCGACCGGCTCTCCCACGTCGACCAGCACTACCTCGGCTCGGACTCCTACGCCGCAGCCAACGCGGTGCTCATCGATGCCCAGGGAGCCAGCGACCTGGCGCAGGCATGGGGTGGCGGGCTGGTCGCCGCCGTCGACGGGATGCGGTTCGTCGTTCCGGTCCGCTCCGTCGACGCCCGCCCAAACCCGAAGTACTTCCACCGGAAGAAGGGCGTGACCTGGCTGAACATGATCTCCGATCAGTCCGTCGGGCTGGCGGCCAAGGTGGTGTCGGGCACGCCGAAGGACACCCTTCACTTCGTGGACCTGCTCTACAACCCCGACGGCAGCCAGCGGCCCGAGATGCTGATCACCGACCAGGGTTCCTATTCCGACATCGTGTTCGGACTGGTCACCTTGCTGGGGTTCGACTACCGGCCGGTCCTCGCGGACCTGCCCGACGCCAAGCTGTGGCGGATCAACCGGTCCGCCGACTACGGCCGGCTCGACAGGACCGCCCGGGGAAAGATCGACGCGGAGAAGGTCCGCCGGCACTGGCCGGACATCTGTCGGATTGCCGCTTCGATCCACACCCGCGAGGTCTCGGCCCACGATGTGATCCGCATCCTGCAACGCGACGGCCGTCCGACCGATCTGGGCGAGGCGGTGGCGCACTACGGACGGATCTTCAAAACCCTGCACGTCCTCACCTTCGTCGATGACCCGGGCTACCGCCGGGAGATGAAAGCGATGCGCAACCTCCAGGAGGGCCGCCACGCCCTGGCCAGGCACATCTTCCACGGCCGCGAGGGCAAGCTCCACCAGGCGTACCGTGATGGGCAGGAGGACCAACTCGGCGCCCTGGGCCTCGTCTTGAATTGTGTGACGTTGTGGAACACGGTCTACCTCGACCATGCCCTGACCGCGCTGCGGGAACAGGGCCACCCGGTGCTCGATGCCGATGTCGTCCGCCTATCGGCGTACGTGCGCCGGCACATCAACGTCCACGGTCACTACTCCTTCCAACTTCCGGACCTCGCCGGCGGCCGGCGCACTCTGCGCGATCCCGACCACCGCGACAGCAACGAGGAGTGAGAAGAGCCTGAGAGGCAACGGAACGAAACCGGGCATTAAGGGGTGTCGGGCACCGAAACCTGCAAGGCAACATAGTCCAAAGCACCTGCAGGAAGCTCAGCCGGCCCGGATGGAAACCTCGCATGCTGCTGGAAAAACTTCAGGAGTACCGCGAACCCGGCTCGGGTCACCCCGGACTTTCTCGACAACAGGAATGCATCTTCTTCAACCAGCGTCCACGCATCAAGGAGCTCGCTGCTCAGCTCGAAACCCATAGCCAAACTCAACCACACCTAGATTGCCCTGGGGACACGCTCAGGAGCACTGGGCCTACATAGGAGAGCTTGCGTGTTGCCGCCGTTCCGCGCTTGGCTCGGTGATGCCGCGGAACGATCGGGTGGGTAGATGTGCGGCCATGCTGATGGAGGTTACCGTACCTTTAGTCCGAAGTGTCAAGAGAGTTGAATGACCAATAAGTGTTTACCCCCAGCATCAGCGCGGTACCTCCGTCGTGGTGCGGTGGCCGCGGCCGTGACTTCGGCCGCGTTGGCTGGCTGCAGCGCGCAGTCCATGCCACCGGGTTAAACGTCGGCTGCTTCCACGACGGCCGGGTCCTTGGCCGCGGCGCGGGTGCCGTATCAGCTGCATATGGACTTCTTCTCCCGTGAATCGAAAATTGGTGCGGTGATCGATTCCCAGGTGTTCCAGAGTTCCCCCGGAGCCCCGGCCGGGTCCGGCCCCCAGGGCATTACTCATGCTGCCGGAACGGCGCCGGCCGCCAAGTCCGCTGACCCCGGGAGCGCTTTGCTGGCAGCGGACGGCACCGCGCTGAACATCACCCTGGGCCAATGGGAGAAAGCTTCCGGAGCGGTGTCGTTCAGCTGCACCGCCGGCGGCGAAGTTGCCGCCAGTGACCTGACGGGCCTGATTCCCAACGGCTCCTACGGCACCTTCGTGGTCCACCTGGATGTCCAGGGCGCAGGCCGCTTCACCCCCTGGGGTGACAGCCAGGGCACCACCAATAACTTCACCGCCGACGCCGCCGGGACAGCGACGATAACAAACACGGTCCCGGGCTGTCTGAGTAACCGCGAAGCTGCGGTCATCATCTGGCACGGCGACGGAAAGCCAAACGGGCCCACCCCCGGAACGCTGGGTGTGACGTGGCACAACAGCCTCATCACCCCGCTGCTTTAAGGCGGGACACACCTGGTGTCCTTCCGCGCCCCTGCCCGGCCTGTAGCCATGGTCCCGACCGAGTCCTTCATTCCTTCCCCGACCGTCAGCGCGTTCCAGCTGGGCCCGTTCACGATCCACTTCTATGCCCTGTGCATCATGGCCGGCATCGTGTTGGCCATCTGGCTGGGATCCAGACGCTGGCAGGCGCGCGGAGGCTTGCCCGGTCAAGTCCTGGACGTCTGCCGGTGGGCCGTCCCGGCCGGGATCATCGGCGTCCGCATTTACCATGTCATCACCGACCCGGAACTGTACTTCCTGCCCGGGAAGAACCCCTGGAATGCGTTCGCGATCTGGGACGGCGGGCTGGGGATCTGGGGTGCCATCGCCCTGGGCTGTGTGGGCGCGTGGATCGGCTGCCGGAGGGCCGGGGTCTCCTTCGTTGGCTTCGTGGACTCCGTAGCACCCGGCGTTCTCTTCGCCCAGGGACTGGGCCGGTGGGGTAACTGGTTCAACAACGAACTCTACGGCGACCCGACGACCCTGCCGTGGAAACTGCAGATCCACCCCATGGACCCCCAGACGGGGGCGGCCCTCACGGACGCCTCCGGTGCGCCCGCCGTCCTGGGCTATTTTCAGCCGATGTACCTCTATGAATCCCTGTGATGCCTGGCAGTGGGGCTGCTGATCCTGTATCTGGACCCAAGGTTCCGCCTCGGCGCCGGCAGCGTTTTCGCCCTTTACGTCGCCTCCTACACCGCGGGGCGGTTCGCCTTCGAGCTCATGCGCTCGGATTATGCAAATCTGATCCTGGGACTGCGGGTGAACACCTGGGTCGCCGGGATTGTCTCCCTCGCCGGCGCCGTCGGATTCATCCGAAGGTTCCGCCGCGGACGCTCGGTCGCCATACCCGCCGCCGATGCTGCCCAGCCATCGCCTTCCCCGGACCAGCGAGCCACGTCGAAGGAACACACCGATGTTCACTAGAAACGGTTCCTGGGGGAGGACTCCTGCTTTGGTAGCCGCCGCACCCTTTGCCCTACCCCCGCCCTCCATGCTGGGACGTTGAGGTCGGTGGGCACAGCTGCCACCAGATACGTCAGGACCGTGGCGGCTGCTGCAGCAAGCCACCTGTGTGCCTGCCACCGGGCCAGGGCCGCATAGCATGTCATGGAATATTCACCGCAGGTTTTGCCCGTTCCGAGGGCTGGCTCTGCCGATGTTGAAGGAGTTGTTATGACGGACACCGATTTTTCGAACGGTACCCCGGATGCCGATGCCTCGAGGGGTCTTCTGGTCCACTGCGCAGGACCGGCCGAGAGCGCCGGGCTCGCCGGAGCCCTGCGCAGTGCGGCCAACGCGGTGGCAGCACTCGCTCCGGGTGTCCCTATTGAGGTCGTGGTCCAGGGCCCGGGCGTGGGTCTGTTGGCCAGAGGTTCAACGCTGGGGGAGTCCATCAGCGAAGCCCTCGGCCAAGGCATCCGGGTTCTTGCCTGCGGGAACAGCCTGCGTTCGGTCGAACTGGCCCCGGGGCAGCTTCTTCCCGGGGTCGGTTCTGTGTCGGCGGCCATTGCCCACATAGCGACGCGGCAGTGGGAAAGCTGGGCCTACATCCGTCTGTGATGCCCGGGCCCGTCAGGCGGACGCGTCCTTTGACGAGACAGTTGGAAGGCTATATATGACGCGCCTCGGATATGCCCGCGTGCGCTCGGCGGAGCAGGACACCGCGCGGCAGATCCGGGGACCTGGAGCCCGTCGGATGCGAACGCATCTACCGCGACCACGGCGCCAGCAAGATCAAACCCGGCAAATACAGGCCTGGACCCAGGCCGGGGGAGGCACGAACCTTGGTGGTTGGCGAACGCCGGGGTCGCTGCCTTGGTTCCGGGAGCACCGCGGCCGCCGTGGCATGGGCGCGTGAAAGGCGCTGCGCAGATGTTTTAGCCGACAGTCGTTTGCGCGGTGGCGGTGTGAACCGTCCGCCGCACTGTTGTCCGGCTGTTTGTGTTAGTGCTTCTTGAAGGCGTCTTTGACTTTCTCGCCGGCCTGCTTGAGGTCGGCTTTGACCTGATGGCCTTTGCCCTCGGCCTTGAGCCGGTCGTTGCCGGTGGCGTCGCCGGCGGCTTCTTTGCCCTTACCGTGGAGCTTCTCGGCAGCGTTGTGGATCTTATCTCCCAAACCCATCGCGGTCCTCCTTATTTGGACGCTCCCGCGACGTGAATGCCGCAGAAGCCGACAACTAATTGTAGGGATGAAACCGACACGAATGGGTGCCATAGACAACCCGAGTATCCGGTTGTCCAGGGCCTCACCGGGGGTCGTTGCCGCCCGGAGGATCCGGGCCGAGATTGCCGGAGGGGGTATTCGCTGCCGTCTTGAGGGCAATAGGCGATCAGGGTGTGCAGATCGACCCCGAAGGTGGCCATGAGGGGCCAGAGCACGATCGCGACCAGGCCTTCGAGGATGTTGCCGGGAATGTTCCATGCCACAAAGTAGCCGTGGGTGGCGGCGACGACTACTCCGATGGCCAAATAAACGAATCCGACCAGGCCAATTCCGCGCCTGCCTGTTGGACGTCTGCGAATCCGCGCCTCATCGCTTATCTTCCTACGCGGGTGTAAACAAATTATAGGTGCGCCCGACGCATTCGGGGAGACCAGCCGGGAGCGTCCGTTTAATGAACCTTCGCATTTGAGCCCGGTTGGGGCCGGTCTGAGACCGGCGCCGCGGCGTAGGCCGTTCCCCGCCCGGCGTGGTGAGGCGGAAAAGAGGTCAGGGCCGCTTCGAATTGGTATCGAGCAAGCAACCAAAACCCAAAAGAGACCCTGACATGAATAGCCCTATGTGAGGTGTAAAGAAGAGAACGCCGGTCACCACGTAGTTAAGCGTCTTTCCGTTTGCCGTGAGCGTTATTTTGAGGTTTGGAGAGGTGCTGATGATGGTCCCGTCAGGTTTCACTATGTTCTTTGCGCTGCCCGTGACCACTTCAGTGACGTCGAAGCCGCCGTTTGTGGGACCGCAGTGGACAGTGAACGTTCCGGCGACGGGGACGGGGGGACCGGAAGGCGCGGCGTTGGCCGTCGGACCAATTCCGAGGATCAGCCCGGAAATCAGGGCTGTGAGGACACGCAAGCGCTTCATGATGATCTCCTTGCATCGACTTGCAGAAGGCGCACCATCAGAATTGACGGAGGAGACCGCTCGCCGTAAGAAGTTCGGGATTGCCCCTGACTGCAGCGTAGGTTTTATGGCCGCTCAACGACGCCGGGTCCAAGGCCCCGCTCACGTGGGTGATTACTCCGCACCGGCCGCGGGCACTAGGGTCCGACGAGACTCACCTATAGTGCTCGCGAAACGGGGTGCATACCTCATTTGAGAAACGCTCGCGAAATTACGGGCCGCTACGGGCACGGCGGTGACGATGAGGGATGGACCTGTCGATGGCAACGCGCAGGGAAATCACGAAGAAGTACGCGACCGATTATGCGAAGTCGTCGAAGAACGCCAAGGGGTTGATTCTGGACGAGCTCGTGGCGGTTACCGGGTCGTCCAGGGCCGACGCCCGCCGGGCCCTGTCTATGGCCCGGAAGCGTAGAGGCCCGGCGAAATCGGTCGTACTTAAGCCGCGGGGGCGGACCTATGGCTATGAGACCGTAAAGGTCCTGATCAGTGTGTGGCGGCTCGCGGGGATGCCCTCGGGGAAGTATCTGGCCGCGACCATGCGCATCTGGTTGCCCAAGCTTCAGGCCTTCGGGGAACTCGACGCGAAGAGGCTGACCCCGGCGGTCAGGGGGCAACTGCTGAAGATCTCCGGTGCCACGATCGACCGGCTCCTCAAACCCACCAAGGACGCGGACAGACCAACGGGCTCTCTGCGACCAAGGCCGGCCCGCTGCGCCGGAACTCCATCACGATCCGTGAGGCCGGCGACGAACACGAACAGGCCCCCGGGTTCATCGAAGCGGACATGATCGTTCACTGCGGCCCCACCCTGGCCGGGGAATTCATCAGGACACTGACCGCCACAAACGTGTTCACCGGCTGGACCGAGAACATCGCGGTCCGTAACGGGGCGCACAAATGGGTGCTGGAAGCGATGGATGAGGTCGTGGACCGACTGCCATTCCCCCTGGTCGGTCTGGACACCGACAACAGCGGCGAATTCATCAACCACGCCTGATCAACTGGGCCGCCGACAAAAACCTCTACTTCACCCGCTCCCGGCCCTACAAGTCCAACGACAACGCCCACCTCGAGCAGAAAAACGGCGACGTGGTCCGCCGGCACGCCTTCCACTACCGCTACGACACGGCCGCCGCACTGGATCTATGACAACCGCGGACCCCGTACCAACGCGTCATCAATTCCAAAATCCTGACCGAAGCCAAAGCCGCTGAACTCGCGGACCTCATGGCAATCACCAACCCGGCCGACCTCACCCGAGGCAGCACCACCATCCAGACCCAGCTGATCGCCGTCGCCGCCGCGAAAACACGGGCCCTAAAAACATCATCCACGCGAGCATAAATAACTGAAGCACGCACAACACTTTCGCGAGCATCGTGACATGAGTCGCTACGACCCTCATGGAACCACTGACCATCGTGAACTTCGTGCTCTCGCGGACAGCGCTTGGAGCTTCGATCATGGCCTACCGCGCCAACTCCAAGGTCCGCAACGACGAAGGAAGCTGACCGGGGTCAGGGCGGGTCTGCCACGCGGCAGGCCCGTCCCTACCGCGCCGGACCGTCCTGGAGACCGTCGGCAGTGTACTTCTGGGTGCGCCTGATCGTGTCCGTCATGGCCCGTACGGACTCCGGGTCGTCTTGCCAGCGGCATCGTCCCGTGTGCAGGCATGGAACGAGGTCACCCCTGACTCTTTAGCCGCCTGACGCAGCTCGGCCCACGCCCACTGCCACCGTACCAAGCCGGTCCAACAAATCTCAGCCCAGATGCATGCTCGCGGGGCTCGCACCCGTTTTGGGCGTCCGCTGGCGCGGCCGGCTGTTGGATGGTGCGGGTCCGTCGCAGAGCTCCTGCCCGTCATCACCTGTTTGTCTACGACGATGCTCCTACAGTCGTCAAATCAGGCGTCGCGGGCTCGCATACGTGGGCTGAAGCTGGTAGTTGTTCTGGCCTCAGGGCCAGTCAGCAGAGAAATCCTGTGGAGGCCACCATCGGGATCGTGGGTGAACCGCGAATCTGCGTCCGCTGACCTCTGTAGGCCTGATCTGCACGAGATGCTCTTTGAGGCCAGGCTCCCATGGTTCACGGTCAGGGCCCGCCTCTTCCAGGCTGGTCGGGTCACCGTTGAACGGGGCTGGTATTCCTTTGACTACAACGCTCCAGACCTCGGTGCCATAGGGGTTAAGGCCGTCAGTTTCCAAGGCCACCGCAACGCCGGTAAGGAGTGCCCGCAGCTTCGTTCCCGGCGCGGTGCGGAAAACCAACATTTGCCCTAGGGTCAGGAAGTTCACTGGGAAGATTTCGGGGCTGGTGCCATTGATCACTGCCAGCCTCCCGATGTAGGAGGACTGAAGATATTCCCAACAATCGGCCAATGCAAGGGTTTCCGTTTGAGGTCCTGGCTGGAAAGTGCTCATGAGGCTGATCCTAAACCTTCATGTGGTGCGGTCAGCGCTGGGCACCGGCGAAGGATCGGCGTCTTCGGGTGCCCTTCCATTGAAGTGAAGCTTGCCTTCGCCGGGGGTCGGCGGGGCGCCTTTATGGCCTGCGCCGTGTAGACGATCCGCCGCGACCATAACCATCGCGCGCCCGATCAGCCCCGGCCCCTTGGCGACGGAATGGACGAAGGGTTTCGCTTCCGTCATATGGATTGTCGGTAGCCGAAGAACTCGTGGTCGTTGTTGTAACCGCCCAGCCCGCCCCCGATGTCGGCAAAGCTTTCGACGAACTCGATCGCCTGGATCCACTTCACCATTTTGAATCCGAGTTCGACTTCGTTGCGGAGGCGCAGTGGTGCACCGTGGCCGAAGGACACGGGTGCGCCGTTCATGTCGTAGGCGAGCATCGTCAGGTGGTAGCTCATCTGCCCGATCGCGTGGGCGTCATAGTAGAGACCGCCCTCCGGGCCGCTGGCGAACGAGTAGAAGATCACCCATTTCGCTTCGGGTTTCGGGCGGACGGTGTCCAGGATGGTCTGCATGGAGACGCCGCCCCATTTGGCCACGCCGGACCAGCCTTGGATGCAGAAATGCTGCGTGATCTGCTCATGATTAGGAAGTGCTCGAAGTTGCTTGAGGGACAATTCGACTGGGTTCTCGACGAGGCCGCCGACAGCGAGCTTGTAATCGACGAAGCCGTTCGCCTGGAGTTGCTTGTAGTTCGCGCTGTCGGGGTAGTTGCCGTTGTGCCAGAAATAGGGCGAGATGTCCTTCTCTGTGTACTCGCCGGGCGTCGAGTCGACGTGCTCGAACAGCCGCTGTGCGGGTCCGACGAGTGCGAACCCCACGCGTTGCACGACCCTCGGATGGCGATACGTGAACGGGGTCGCGGCGACCCACGCGATGATGATCACGACCATCGAGGCTGCGAAGATCCAGAACCCGGTCCAGGATGAGGTGTTCTGCGACGCGTACATGTGGTTGAGATTTCGCAGGGCGCCGGTGGTGAACACAAGAGTGACATGGATGACGATGAAGAGGAGGAACCAGCACAGCACGAGAAAGTGCAGGGACCGGGCGACCTGGATGCTGAAGAGTCGGCTCACCCAACGGAACCGGGTGGACAGTGCCGGGGACATGCCCAGCCCGGTGAGGAGCGCTACAGGCGGGGCGATGAACACCGTGATGAAGTATGCGAGCAGTTGCAGGCTGTTGTAGTTGTTCCACCCGCTCTCGGTCGGCCACTGCAGCGAGAGGTACTGGATCGCGACCGAAACGGCGTTTGGAAAAACATCCCACCGCAGCGGAACCAGCCGCATCCATTGGCCGGTGGTGAACAGCAGGATGTAGAAGACAAGACCGTTCGCCAGCCACAGCGTGTCGATGCCCAGATGCCACCAGCGGGCCAGACCGATCGAGTGCCGCCGACCCGGCAGGCCGACACCGTCCGGGAGCGTGATGGAGTCCTGTTTCGCGGTGTAGAGCGGGGTTGTGGGCACTGGTTTCTGCACCCGGAACCAGTCCTTGCCCGGCGTCGCGTGCCGAGTCCAGTAGAGCCGCGGATGGTCCGCGATGATCGTTACTCCGGACCGGATGATGAAGATCATAAAGAACATGTTGAGGAAGTGCTGCCAGCCGACCCACGCGGGGAATCCAACCGGAGCATCCCCCGGCGGCTGTGACTCGCCGGGATAACGCTGCATGAATGCCTGCACGGTAGGCAGTTCACGGATGCCCTGGGCGACTGCCACACCGACGATCAGCATCAGCAGCCCGATCGGGATCAGCCAGAGAAGGTTGAACCATTTGTTCTGTCCGATTCTGATCCTTGGCGCCACCCCGTATTGCGGCTGGACCCCTCCAGCCCAATGCTCGTCAACTGCCGAATACCGGGCGGCGTCGAGCTCGCTGCGCAAACGCATCCGTGCCCCCGCCCCGAAATCGGCGGCGGGAGGCGGCGGTTCATTCAAAGATTCACCCATACGCCTAACCTAGCCCTCACGAGAACAAGCGGCGCATCGCTCCATGTCCCCGCAGTCGCAGCAAGCCGGGAACGGATTGGCGGCATTCATGGTCTACCGGGATGCCACAGACGCGCCAGGGCACCAGCGCTCCGGGAGTCCGCGGGAGCGGCTGCGCCGCGAGTTCGCCGGCCTCGGCCACGCCGTCGACCGGCTGCTGGAACTGTGCCCCGAGCATCCGTACGACGACGTCGTCGCACAGGTTGTCATGCCGGGCTGGCAGAGGGGCGGACCGTTCTCGTGGGGGACGCCTGCGGGGCCGTGTCGCTCCTCGCGGGTCAGGTATGGGACAGCTTCACATACATACAGCGGGGTTACTCCGTCCTCTGTGAACGAGTGCATCCCGACCGCTCCCGCCTGTGTCCAACAGCCACGCGACCTAGGAATCCTTCAACAAGCCTGGTCACCGCGGGCTGTGCCCGAAAGAATTCCCGGCCTTCCCGGTATGTACACGGTCCGCTATATTCGATTCCCGATGAGAGCAGTTATGCGGGCCAGTGTGTCGGTTGACCTGCCCTTCCTGCATACAGCGTTTCATTCAATTGAACCAGGGAAAAGCCCGATGAATTAGCTCAACGTGTCGGCAGCGAGGCGTGGGCGTGCCTCGAAAGTTGGACTGAAAAATTTAGTTCTGGAATTTCGGGGGAGCAGTTTCATGGATAAGAGAAGGTCGCTATCGCAGGAACGACCAAAAGGGAGTTGATACTGGTGAGGCCAACCCCACCCCGGTCGGGAATCGAGTACTACAGTGGAGACATGGCTGCCAGCCGCAATCCGCTCGAAGACCTGCGCGAAACCATCGGCCATCTGGCCGATCAGCTCAAGCTGCCCGGTTCGGGGCGCGTCGACGACCTGGTCGGCGATCTCATCGGTGCGAGGCCCGGGCCGGCCCGGCCGCTGTCAGAGGTGCAGGCCGAACTCGACGCGCTGGTCGGACTGGAGACCGTGAAGGAACAGGTGCGGGCCCTCGTCGCACTGCTCCAGGTCCAGGCCCGCCGTAAGACGCACGGTCTGCCGGAGGTGGCCACATCACAGCATCTGGTGTTCCTCGGAAACCCGGGCACGGGCAAGACCACCGTGGCGCGGCTCCTGGCCGAGATGTACCGCGCGGTCGGTCTGCTGCAGAAAGGCCACCTGGTCGAGGTCGACCGTTCGGGCCTGGTGGGGCAGTACGTCGGCGCGACGGCCATCAAGACGGACCGGGTGATCCGGCGTGCGCTGGACGGCGTCCTGTTC
Organism: Arthrobacter sp. UYCo732; assembly: GCF_040547265.1. NCBI lineage: Bacteria > Bacillati > Actinomycetota > Actinomycetes > Micrococcales > Micrococcaceae > Arthrobacter > Arthrobacter sp. UYCo732. The sequence continues at coordinate 28,726 of NZ_JBEPPJ010000027.1, forward strand.
ATCGACGAGGCCTACGCGCTGGCCCCGGAGGACGGCCGGATGGACTTCGGCCCCGAGGCGATCGAGGTCCTGCTCAAGCGGATGGAGGACCACCGCCACCGTCTGGTTGTGATCGTGGCCGGGTACCCGCGGCTGATGGAGTCCTTTCTGCTCTCGAACCCCGGACTGCGCTCCCGGTTCGCCCGCGAGATCACGTTCCCTGACTACTCCGTCGACGCACTCCAGACGATCTTCCACCAGATGCTGGCCCAGCACGATTACACGCTGGAGCCGGGTGCGGACCAGATGCTGCGCCGCATCTTCACCGGGCTCCACGCGGGCGAGGACTCCGGCAACGCACGGTTCGCCCGCACGCTGTTCGAGCAGGCGCTCAACCGCCAGGCGCTGCGGCTGTCGCTCGACGAGGAACAAAGTCTCGACGCGCTCGATCGTGAGGCCGTCATGACGCTCACCGCGGACGACATCGTCGAGGCCGCGCTGGCCTTGGGCGAGGAGCCGGAGCCGGAACCGACGCCGAAACCGGAGCAGTCACGCTGGTGGCGCTGGCTGGTCTGACCGGATCTGCGGCGGCTGTCAGACGAATGCTGCGTTCGCTGCGGCTGGTCTGCAAGGTCCGGCGGAAGAAGCGCTACAACTCTTACCAGGGCGAGCAGGGCATCGTTGCGCCGAACCTGCTTAACCGGCAGTTTGATGCGACCTCGGACTTCACGGCCGGGCGGGGGATCCGGGCCCATCTCTTCCTGAATCCTGGGCTCCGCGCGTCCTAGACCAGCATCGGCTCCTCGCAGTGCCAGCAGGAGGTGAGGCTTCCCCCGACAAAAGTGTCCATTTCAGCCCGGATGGGGTGGGCGCCAACGGCTGATTCCGGGGAGGAAGAGCGGTCGTTCATCTCTGCAATCGACTGCTCGAACGCTTCGGCCTTTTTGCGTTCAGCGTCAGCGGCCGCAGCTTCCCGTTCCGCCGCGGCCTTCTGGACAGTCGCTTGGTCACTCGGTGATCCACGGTTCCAGGACGGACCGCGGCGGAGCAGGGCCTCCACAAATGCGCCGAGCTTCCCGGCGGCCCCTGATCGAGCCCCAGGTTAGCAGTCCACCTGCTTGCCGATCGCGGCTTCTACGGCTTCCGGCTCTGGGGCCAGGCCGCCGGCACGGGCGCGGACCTGATCTGGCGCATGACGACGTCGAAGCGGCAGCGATGCCGGCACGGCCCAGAACGGCAAACGTACAGCCCGCGGCCACAACCGCGAGCGGCTTGCGGCCGCGAACGGACCTTGACAACTTACGCAGGACGGAGGCGCTGGCTACATGCTCGTTGGTGGATCTACTGACTGTTTTTGGAGTTTTTGTCATCCCAGCGAACCTACGGGCCCCAGCTTAAATCCAGGTAACACTCTTGGTTATTCCAGGCAACCATTTGTCACCCAATCCACAATTCGTCTTGATGCCCATGGTAGAGAGTTCAAGCCCATGACGCATACGCAGCCGCATCGATGATGGCGTGATTCTGAGCTGCGGTCGCTGACGTCCCGGCATCGTCACCTGAGGTTCACCAAGCCGTCGCCCGTGGTTAATTACCGGTTAGTAACCATTGGAGGGCGCTTATATAGCACCCGAAATCCTCACCCGCGAAAGACTGGATTACTCATGCCTCACCTTCAGGCAAAACGCAGGTTCGCCCGCAAAGCCGCCGCCGCCGCAGGCGCGGCGGCCCTGGTCGCCTCGGCCCTGACATCGGGGCTGCTCGGCCTCGGCACCGAATCGGCGACCGCCGCCGAACATTCCTTAGAAACGGCAACACCGATCAAGCATGTGGTAGTGATCTTCCAGGAGAACGTCTCCTTCGACCACTACTTCGCCACCTACCCCAAGGCGGCCAACACGCCTGGGGAAACCCAGCAGGGCTCCGGCACCCCGGCGGCGGCCTTCACCGCCGGCAAGGACACGCCCAAGGACATCAACACCCTCGCCGGCGCCAAGCTCCTGGCACCGAACAACCCCAACTCGGTCCAGCCTGCCCGGTTGTCCCCGATGCAGGCCGTCACTTGCGATCAGGACCACGGATACAAGGCTGAGCAGAACGCCTACAACGGTGGGGCGGTGGACAAGTTCGTCCAGTTCACCAGCCGGGACGCCTGCGGCCCCAACCAGTACGGGCGTCCCGGGCTGACAATGGACTACTACGACGGCAACACCGTAACCGGGATCTGGAACTACGCCCAGAACTACGCGATGAGCGATAACCACTTCAGCACCGTCTTCGGGCCCTCCACCCCCGGCGCGCTGAACCTGATCTCCGGCCAGACCCACGGAGTGAAGGAATACAGCCCGGCCGGCCAGCCCGTCGCCACCCCGGCTACGGGAAGCAACACCGTCCGCCAACCGGACGCTAACGGGGTCGGCACCGTCATCAACGACCCGGACCCGGTCTACGACGACTGCTCGAACAACAGCCACACCAAAAAAGAGCCCGGCAACCTGGCTGGCATGACCGGTAAAAACATCGGTGACCTGCTCAACGCCCAAGGCACCTCCTGGGGCTGGTTCCAGGGCGGCTTCACGCCTACCACCGCCGCTACCGGCACCACCCCGGCGTCATGCCTGGCCAGCCACACGAACGCCGCCGGCGCCAAGGTCGTCGACTACTCCCCGCACCACCAGCCGTTCCAGTACTACGCCTCCACTGCCAACCCGCACCACCTGGCACCGGCGTCGGACGCAGAAATCGGCCACAACGGCCGGGCCAACCACCAGTACGACCTCACAGCGTTCAACAAGGTCCTCAACACTGACGACATGCCCGCGGTGTCCTTCCTGAAGGCGGGAATGTCCCAGGACGGCCACGCCGCCTACTCCGACCCGATCGACGAGCAAAAGTTCATCACCAACACCGTGAACCAGATCCAGAACTCCAAGAACTGGGAAAATACCGCCGTCGTGCTCGCCTACGACGACTCGGACGGCTGGTACGACCACGTCGCCGCACAGGTGAAGAACTCCTCCAATACCGCCCAGAACGCCGACAAAAAAAACCCCTCCACCGTCGATGACGCAGCCTGGTGCCAGAACGCGGCCGCCAAGGGTGTCCCCATGGCCGGTGGCTACGCCGACCGCTGCGGCCCCGGCCCGCGCCAGCCGTTGGTCGTTATCTCGCCGTACGCGAAGAAGAACTTCGTGGACCACACCCAGACCGACCAGGCTTCCATCCTGCGCTTCATCGAAGATAACTGGCATACCGGCCAGATCGGTGACGCTTCCGCCGACGCCACCGCCGGCTCCGTGAATGCGATGTTCAACTTCCACCACCAGCGGGACGAGAAGGTCCTGCTGAACGAACAAACAGGCACCGTCGTCTCAACCACCCCGACCCGCGACGGCAACGAAGACAACAACTCCAAAGAGGACAACTCCCAAGACAAAGACTCCAAAGACTAAGTCCCCTCGCCGCTCTGCCCAGGGCTGTCCTAAGCAATAACAAAACAAGCGCTGCCCGGCACCCCCGCCGGGCAGCGCTTCTCTTGTTAGTCCTCACATCCGGCGGGCTATCCGGCCGTAGTGCCGTGAAGGGGAACGAACCGTTCCACAGGGGATCCTCCAAGGGTCACTGTTCTCTTCTATAGTTATATGCTCCCAATCACGTGCTTGGTTCATAATCGTGGTATGAGAAGGACAGGAATTCTCCCCGAAGACGCGCCCGACCCTCGTGTCGAGCAGGCTGAGCGCCTGAAACGCATGCCCATCCCGGTGATGAGACTGGTGTCCCAGCCCTCGCTGGAGGACACGGATACCGTCGGTCCTGGGATATGGTCAGGACGCTCAGCGGATACAGTGAAATGACAGCGGGCGTCAGCTATACACTCTGGCGAACCCGATTGACCGCTTAGACCCAATAAATCTCACCGACGTCAACCAGCAGGCGCGCAGGGCGATCGAGGATGTTCCGCCGTGGCCCCGACCCGCGCGGCTGGTCGAGCAGGTAAAGCGAATGCTATACCGCAACTGTGGGAGCCCGTGCGAACTACCTGGCACCGTGACCCATCCGAGCGTACTTCGGTCCGCAGAGTGCTGGTCGACCACGTCAACTACATCCTCATGAACCAGTACCGGCACGAGCTCGGACTAAGCGACAACCCCTGGGACCAACCCGCACCCGCAGTGACCGACCGGATGGTCAGCGGTCAGGTGAGTGTCTTCGTCAATGGAGTCGAAGTACCCGGTGCTGAGGTCGATACGGACCCGTTCGTATACGGCATCGGCGCGGAACTAGCAGGCGGTGGCGTCGTGACCGCCGTGCTTTCCAAGCGCCGAGCCCAAGCGCATTCAGGTCCAGTTCACGACTCGGGGGTAAGGCGGCACGTCAGGAGCACCCCTCCCTCTGCCCAGCCGCAACGGGAGACCAAGTCTCGCCGGCGGATCTTCGCCCAGAACCACTGGGCTCCGTCTCCACGAGTAGGGAGCCGGTGGTTCATTTGGCGGTAAATCCATGTGTAGGCGTCCGCCATGCGCGGCGTTGCCTGCGAAGGGTTGGGCACGATGCGCCCTGTGGCGCAGAGTTCGTCATAGGCCTCGACGGACTGCACGGTTTGAAGGAGCAGAACGGGCGCGTGGATGTCGTAGGCGATCCTCCCTGCTGGAATGGCGTGGGTGCTGGGTGAAGTGCGAATGGGAAAGTGCGTGTGCCCATCCTGTCTGCACCCTCTGACATGGTGGTTAGGAATTGCTTCCGAGTGCTGGTCCATTCCGAGCCAAAGAGGCTCGTGGGGTTTTTGCTGCAGCCGATCTTCGCTTTTGCGGACTGCGTAACGTGAGTCAGTTCAATCGCTTTGTTCTACGTCCAGACGCCCTGGTTGCCGGATCCAGCGGCCCCGCTGTAGAGCGCTGATTCAGTTATCCGCCAGAAGCACGCAGTTACCCTGTGGGAGAAAGTGTGGCCCTCCGTGTGGCTGATTTGACCTGTCGGTGATTAGGATCAGGGTTGTAGTCCACATACTGCGCTGGCGAGAGCTTATCCCTGAAGAGGTACACGCGTGAGGGTTCAGAACTGTCTTGACGCATTGAAGGATGCTGCTCGTCTCGTTGATGCCCTGCGACTGGCCGACGATCTGGCAGTCCAAGCGAGTCAAAACGGCGGTGTGCGAAACATCCGCATACTCCGCAGCGCCATCAGTTCCAAGGACCAGATTGTCGCGATTGCAGCAACTCATGCGCTGGCGCAAATGGTTGACGAGGAGGCCGACATTGTCCTTTCCGAACTCCTCTCCAGCGAACATGGTTTTATTCGCGAGCACGCGGCGTGGGCGCACAGGTCCCGCCTTCCTCGCCCAGAATCCATGGGACGGCTTGTTGGGCTCGTCGCTTCGGGCGGATTTGCGGGGATGTTGTCCCAGCGAACCCTTGAAGCGTGGGGTTTTTCCGCGCCAGAAATCGTCTCCGTCTCCCTGGAAAGCGCGCTCCTTGGCGTCACGGAAGTAGAGAGCCGCTATCGGTTGGTGGAGACACTTGGCTTGGTGCAACACTCCATCGCCACGACGTTGTTGCTGCGCCTGGCAGATGACAGTAGCGAGGATGTGCCCGTCCGCATTGCCGCCGTCGCGGCCCTGGGACAACGAAAGGGCCAGCCAAAAATAGTCGATCTGCTGACCATTTTGGTGGAGGGCGGAGGTCATCTCGCCGAGGTAGCCAAGCTCTCCTTGCTGGACCTCGATGTCCTTGAAGTTCCAGATATAGGCGAGGCCATTCCGCAACAAGAGTCAAACCTGACGGTCGCCCAGCTTTTTCTGCACGCCGACATCGACGCGCACCTAAGCCATTCCGGCAGTGGAGACAACGGCGGAATCGCCACCTTGTTGGTGCGTCTGGGTGACGCCCTCGTGGCCGGCCAGCAGCGCGATCCGGATGACTTCCGTGTGAGCGAGGGCCATTGCCTGCAGGTTGACCGTGTGCTCACCCTTTCAATGGGTGACACGCAAGCGGCATCACAGAGTATGACAGCACTGGGGAACACCGAGCACGGTCACCTCTACGGCCGTATCCCGTTGCTGCAGGACCCCAAACAATCAGCGAATGCCTGGCCGTTTTTGGTCGCTGCCCGTCGTGGCATCAGCCGCATACTCAGGGCCGCCGGAGGCGTTGACGTGATTCACCTTCGGATGGCGGATATAGGCAGCCTGGCTGCCTTCGACGTCGCCCGGACCCTCGATATCCCGGTGGTCTTCACGGTGGCACCGGATCCGCACTCAGTCATCAACTCCATGGATCATGCAGGAACCCTCAACCGGGAGAACTTCGGGACCACTGATGAAATTGAACATTTTTGGTTTCGTGCCCGACTCGTTCAACGACTCGCCGCCAATTCAGCCCATACCGTGTTTTTCCCCCGACCAAATCTTCGGCACGACATCATCGAGCTGATTGGAATTGATATCGGCAAGGAACCCCAGCGGCACACCATTGTCCCCGAAGGCATCGATCTGGGAGTGGTTGACCGTGCGGTTCTTGAAGCCCAGTCCTTGGTTTCCGGGCAACCAGCGAGTCCGGCATTGCTGGAACTTCGAGACCTCCTCAACGATCTTCCAGCCGAACGCCGCGGGCTGCCCTTGCTGACCAGTGTTGGCAGGTTGCACCGGGTCAAGGGGATGTCCACCATTGTTGAAGCGTGGGCAGGCTCTGATCTGCGTCACCGGACCAACCTTTTGATCATTGGTGGAAATCTCCAAAACCCGTCAGCGGACGAACGCGAACAGCTTCAGCTGATCAACGGAACAGTCAGTCCAGAGGAACAGCGCCAGGAGGGTTTGTTGATTGCCGGTCACCGCCCGAACGACACCGTGGCCCGATGGGTCGCCGCAACCCGCACTGGAATGCCTGGTTTCGCGGCTCCGAAAGGTGTGTACGTCTGCGGGAGCCTCAAGGAAGAATTTGGCATAGCGCTGTTGGAGGCCATGGCCTCAGGTTTGCTGGTGGTTGGGCCGGATGCCGGTGGTCCAGCGACGTATGTGGAACAGGGGCTAACCGGATTTCTCACAACAACCTGGGACACTGCGTTGCTGAGTGAGGCCATCAGTGTTGCACTGGCGTGCGCAGCCAATGAAGTCACAGATGCCCGGGCTGCCTACGCGCGCAGTGTCGTCCAAGATCGTTTCACGATCGAAGCGATGGCCCACACGCTGACCCGGGTGTATTCCGACGTGCACCACAACGATGTTGAACTGCGACGAGAATTGATTGCCAACCCATGACACTTTTGATCATCAGCCCCGACTACGCCTCTCACCTCTATCCTCTGGCTGCCTTGGGAACCAGCTGGTTGGCCGCTGGCGAGCGGGTTGTGGTCGCGACCGGACCCGCCACGGCATCCATCGTGGAATCCTTTGGGTTTGAACATGCCTCCCTACAACTTAGCCGTGGCTCAAACCCTGGGGTGATCCGCGCCGAAGAACAGCCTGAAGGTGAGGATGATGCACTTCGCGGTTTTTTCTCGGCCACGCGCAACGGCATGATTGGGACTCTTTCCTTCCAGGCGGAGGCCCGCATGAACGACCTGATGTGGGAGCCTGTCAAGACGGCCAGGGCAGTGCAGTCGATCATCGAGGACATTGAACCGCAGACAATCATTGTCGATCATTTGGCTTTCAGCGCGCGTCTGGCCATGGTTGCCGCAGGGATCCATCATATCGACGTCGTCCTGGGCCATCCCACGGCATTGCCATTGCCCTTGGCAGCGGAGGTCTACGGGTATCCTCCGGCGTGGCCGGCTTCATTCTCTCCGGGTGAGACCGAACTGGAAGAGCTGAAGAACTTATGTGTGCAGGTCAGTGAATCGTTTACCGCTGAGTGGAACCTGGCGTTGGCCCAGCTGGCTCCCACGCTCCCGCCCTCACCCGACGCCTTCGCCGAGCACGGGGACCTGCTCGTTTTTAACTATCCTGCAGAGTTGGTGCCAACGCAACGGATGGGTCTCCTTCCGCAACACATATTCCTGGGCTCCTCCGTGCGTGCCGAGCCCACCGTCCCGCACGTCGCAGAGTGGATTGCCTCCACCAATGAGCCTTTTGTCTATGTGAGCTTTGGCAGCTTTCTTTCGGTGCGCTCCGACGTCCTCACCAAGGTCGTCACGGCACTGCGGGAATCCGGGATCCGAGCTGCCGTGGCTTACGGTTCAGCGGATTTTACGGCGCTCGGTGAAATTCCGGAGCATTGGCTGGTGGGTGAATTCCTGCCGCAGGTGACTTTACTGGAATCTGCCGCCGCCGGCGTAACCCACGGGGGCAACAACAGTGTCACTGAGTCCATGACGTTCGGCGTGCCGTTGGTGGTTCTACCCTTCTCCACGGACCAGTTCGCCGGCGCCGCGGCCCTTGAATCCACCGGCTTCGGAGCAGCCCTTGCACCGAATACTGCCACCGTGGAAGACATCAAAAGTGCTCTTGGAACCATGCTGGACCTTCCAGAGGACAAACGTGCGGCGCTGCATGAACTTGGGCGGACCCTGCGTCAAGGAGACGGGCCTACCCGGATTCGGACTGCAAGGAATGCATAGTTTGTGGCCGCTGCCTAGGCTCGCTGCGGGGTTCGCACCGCAGCGAACCCGTGCTCTCGCATCTGTTGCTCGCAGGCACCAATCGCGCCAATGAGCGTGACGGCCGCCGTCGTTTGCAGTTCCTGGCACAACACGCCGGCGTCCTGTCATGGGCGGAGGGGCTCCCTTCCAGTCCAGGCTGCCATCATACGAGTCTGTTTTCGACCCGAATGTCGTGAGAATATCCATGACCTTGGTTCAATCGGTAGTCGGTATCGAAAGTGATTCGTTTTCCCTGATTCTTTTGGACAGGCGCTGGCCTGAGGTCGGCGGCGCGGAAGTGGAGGAGTGGTATGTTCTAAATCCGCGGTTGAGCACGTCCTTGAGTTGGCCATGGGCGATTGGCTCCGGATGTGATCGTTCCAGACGGGAAGGGAAAGGAGGGTGGCCAACTGCGGGGAGTCAGGTCCTGATACTTCGTAACGCGTTGTCATCTCTTCGCTGGCTTTCTTGCTCCCTTTGGCTGCCGTCCCCTGGTCTCATCGCAGATGGCATTCGATCATGTAGCTTCCTGCGCTTTGGCCGATGAAATGTTTGGGAGAGGATGACCGAAATGAGGAAATTTCAATGTAGGCCTATGCCGCCGACTAAGACGGCCAGACACTACGGTGCCGCGACGTTGCCGCGGTCCCTGAACGGGCCGCAGTCGTTGGAGGGGTATGGAATACGGCAAAAGGACGTGTGGACAATGTCCACACTTTTAGCCTCGGATCGGGTCGTGCTAGGACCGTGCTGATTTAGGCGGTTCTGTGACGTCCGGGATTTCGGGAGGGCCATTTTTTGTGCCGGAGCCGGATGTCGGTTGGGGGCGCTGCGGGCTGAAATCCTGGTCCGTGGCCTGTCTTGGGCGCTTCGCGGGGTTTCTGGCCGTCGTTCAGGCCGGTCGGAGCCTATCGTGGGGGTGGATCAGCATTTTCCGCCCGTTCTTCGCCGTCGTGCACCGGCCCATCAGCGGGCAGCCTCCGCAGGCACTGCCGAAACTTGCCCGTCCTTTCGCGCTGACCGGGCGGGTGATCTTCGCCGGGCACGTCACGGTGTTCGCGGCATCGTCGATGGTGAAGTCTTCAACGGTGAACCCGTCGGGGACGGCACGGCCCAGCGGCATCGGTTTGATCACCGGGGTGTGCCCGGCGGCCTGAGCGCGGCCAGCAGGTCACCGCTGCCGTAGGCGGAATGGCCCAGCACCTGGACCTGTACGGTTCCGATGCTGGTGTCGGCGGCAATGAGTTCGGCACCGCGGGCCGCGTCGCTGTTCTGCGGGCCGGCCGCCGTCGATCTTCTTTTGCCGGCTCTTATGCGCGTGCCGGGTATCCGGGTCAACGGTGGAGATCACCCGGTCCGGGGCGACCTTGCGGGCGATCCTCTACCGACCGTCCGTGCCGTCGGAGCCTTCGGCCGGCTCGACGTCCTGCCCTGCGACCAAGGCCAGCAGGGCAGGTGTTTCCTGCTGCGCCTCATCGAGATATTCGGCATCGATACTGCCCAGCAGGGTCAGGGCGTCGGTAACCAGCGCCGACACGAGATCATCCCGGGCACCCCTGTCATCCCGGGCACCCCTGTCATCCCAGGCGATGTCCGGTTTTCCCGGTTTGGAGTAATCATGGCCCCTCAGACCCGTCACCACCAGGTCCGCGCCGGGGATTTCCCGGCCGACCCGGCGGATCTGCGCGATCAGCTGGGTGACCGTGTTCTTCACAACAAGGTTCCAGCCGCGCACTTTGGCGTTGACGATCAGGTCGGCGTTTTCGATCGGGGTGACAGACGTGACGGTCTCAACGGTGACGAGCGCGCGGACGGCACTAAAGGTTTTTATGCCGCTGCCTGAATTGTTTCCCCGGCAGCAGACTAAGGGTGCCGGAAAGAATCCGGGTGAGACTGCCCATGAGGGGTAGTGGCGGCGGTCAAATCTCGGGAATCCTGTCCCAACCCGCGCCGCGGCACTAGAGTGGCACCAACCACCGCCGAGCCGGCGGACGCCGATCAAAGGAGATTTTGCGTGTTCTCGAGCCCGTTCCCCTCTGTTGATATTCCCGACGTCAGCCTCTACGGGTACCTCTTCGGCGGTTTGAAGGAGGACGACCTGGACCGGGTCGCCGTCGTCGACGGCAGCAGCGGCGCGGAAACGAGCTACCGCGAGCTGCGCGACCGGATCAACGCCCTCGCCGGCTCCGTCGCCGCCCAAGGACTGGGCATCCACGGCGTGGCCGCCATCCTCTGCCCGAACATCCCGGGGTTCACCGTAGTGTTTCACGGCCTGCTCCGGGCGGGCGCCACCGTCACGCCCGTCAATTCGCTGTATACGGCCGACGAGATCGAAAAGCAGCTCACCGACGCCTCAGCCAGCTGGCTGTTCACGATCTCCGCCATGCTGCCCGCCGCCCGCGAGGCGGCCGGCCGGGCCGGGATCCCGGCGGACCGGCTGGTGGTGCTCGACGGCGCCGAGGGTCACCCCTCGCTGCAGGACCTGCTCACCAGCGGCGCGCCTGCCCCGGATATCAGCTTCGACCCCGCCACCCACGTCGCCGTGCTGCCGTACTCCTCGGGGACCACCGGACGGCCCAAGGGCGTGCGGCTCAGCCACCGGAACCTCGTCGCGAACGTGGCACAGTCGCGCGGACTGCTCAAGGTCCGGCCCGACGACCGTATCCTGGCGCTGCTGCCGTTCTTCCACATCTACGGACTGACCGTGCTGCTGAACCTAGCCCTTCGGGAGCGCGCCCGCCTGGTCACCATCCCGAAGTTCGAGCTCGCAGAGTTCCTGCGGATGGTCCAGGACCACAAGTGCAGCTACCTCTTCATCGCTCCCCCGGTGGCCGTGGCGCTGTCCAAGCACCCGCTGGTGGCGGACTATGACCTCAGCTCCGTGCACACCGCGCTGTCCGGAGCGGCTCCGCTGGACGGGGAACTGGGGGCGCGGCTGGCCGAGCGGCTGGGCTGCCGGGTCCTCCAGGGCTACGGCATGACGGAGATGAGCCCCGTCTCCCACCTGATCCCGGTCGATGCCACCGAGGTGCCGGTCAGCTCGGTGGGCTACACCGTGCCCAACATGGAATGCCGGCTGGTCGACCCTGCCACGGGGGAGGAGATCGAGGTCCCCGCCGAGGGAACCAGCGCCCCGGGCCATCTGCTTTGCCGCGGGCCCAATGTGATGCTCGGTTACCTGAACCGGCCCGAGGAGACGGCGGACACCCTCGATGCGGACGGCTTCCTGCACACCGGTGACATCGCGACGGTGCGGGCTGACGGTGTGGTGTCGATCGTGGACCGGCTCAAGGAGCTGATCAAGTACAAGGGCCACCAGATCGCACCGGCCGAGCTCGAGGCGCTGCTGCTCACACACCCTGGCATCGCCGACGCGGCCGTGATCGGAACCACCGACGCCGACGGCCAAGAGGTGCCGATGGCCTTCGTGGTCCGGCAGCCGGGCGCGGACGGCGAGCAGTTGGACGAGGCAGCCGTGGAAGAATTCGTGGCCGCGAGGGTGGCGCCGTTCAAGAAGATCCGGCGGGTCAGGTTCATCGACGCCGTGCCGAAGTCCTCCTCGGGCAAGATCCTCCGCCGGATGCTGAGGACAGCGGAGCCGGCACCGCAGCCCTAGACGCATGGTCCGGGAGTATGTCACCGATCCTGAAAAGCTGCCCGCTTCCAGTTCTTCCGGTGCTGCATTGCGTTGGTCCGGGCCGTAGCGAGCTTCACGACGGGTAGTTTTAGACTGCAGAGTCGCTTCACGTGGCCCGCTGCCCTTCTAGTCGCGGCCGGGGCGACGCGTTGGCGTCTGGGTAGAATTCGCCAACTGGTGTTCCGTGTTAATGGCTTGTTTGCGTTTCATCTTGCCCAGGAGATAATCCGCTGATTTGGTCCAGGTGAATGGTTTGGCGTCCTGGTTGTAGTTCTCGATGTAGCGTTCCATGGTTTCTTCCAGCTCTTTCACCGAGCTGAAGGTCCCGGGTTTGCGGCACTGGCGGGTGATGATCCCGAAGAAGATCTCCACCATGTTCAGCCAGGAACAGCTGGTCGGGGTGAAAAGCAGGCGCATGCGCGGGTTGTCGGCCAGCCAGTCCTTCACGTTCTGGTGCTTATGCGTCGCATAGTTGTCGCAGATGACATGCAGCTCGATTCCGGGGTGGGCGTCGGCGACCCGGCCCAGAAAATCGACGAACTCGATGTTGGTGTGCTTGGGATAGAAGGCGTTCGCGCTGAGTTTGCCCGTGAGGACCTCAAGGGCGGCGAACAAGGTGGTGGTGCCGTTGCGCTTGTAGTCATGGGTCTGCTGCAGCGGGTGCGTCGGGGACAGCGGTTGGTCAGGGCCGGTGCGGGAGCTCGCGGAGGATGCCGTAGAGACTCAGGCTGCCCCAGGCGCTTTTGGGCGTGTCAGGCGCAGTGTGGTGATGAATAAGTGGGCGGCGGTGACGAGGGTGGCGTGGTGGTGCCAGCCGAGCCAGGTGCGGCCTTCGAAGTGGTCCAGGCCGAGTCCGGTTTTCAGTTCGCGGTAGTCGTGCTCGATGCGCCACCGGATTTTGGCGATCCGGACGAGTTCCTTCAGCGGTGTCGTCTCGGGCAGGGTGGAGAGCCAGTAGTCGGTGGGTGCGGGTGCGCCTTTGGGCCATTCGGCGAGCAGCCACTCGGCGGGGAGGGAACCGTCCTCGGCGCGGGGGATGTCGCGGTTGGCTGCCCGGACGCGCAAGGCGATGAACCGGGAGGTCATCGAGGCGAGTTTGTTGTTGGTGGTGGACTTGGTGCCGTGCCTCCAGGTGACCTGATGCAGCTTCCGGCGGCCGGCGTCCATGACGAGGTCTTTGAGTGACTGCGGGTCCTCGAGGTAGCGGCGCCGGGCCGGGCGTGGGGCCTTGCCGGCGTACTCGGGCACGTCGATGGGAGCGTCTTGGAGGTGCGCGGTTGTGGAGTGCTTGACGGCGACCATGTAGGGGATCGCCCGTTCGCTGAGTCCGGACCGGAACGCGGTGATCTCCCCGTAGCCGGCGTCCCCGACCATGATCGGGGGACGGTAGCCCCAGGCGCGGAGTTCGTCGATCATCTCCAACGCCATCGCCCACTTCGTACGATGGCGTTGGAGTTCGGGGATCTGCGCCTTGGCCCGGCGGGCGGCGATCATTTCGGCTTGGGCGTTCGTGTCCGCGCAGGTGTCATCCCAGGCTTCGGGCACATAGAGCCGCCAGTCCAGGGGGCAGGAGGCCTGGTCGGTGGCCGCGTGGATGCTTACGGCTATCTGGCAGTTGCCGATCTTGCCCAGGGTGCCCGAATACTGCCGCGCGACGCACGGCGAGGAGCCACCGTCCTTCTTAAACCCGGTATCGTCAACCACCCACGCGTCGGGGCCGATCACCTCCACGGCCTTGCGCACCAGGACCCGGCGGACCGGCTCGGGCTTCCACGGCGAGGACGAGACGAACTGCTGCAGCTGCTGGTAATCGACCCCGAGCCGTTCGCCCATCGGCTGCATCGATTTCCGCCGCCCGTCCAGCATCAGACCGTGCAGATACAGGTTCCCCTTGTTCCGCTGATCCGTCCGCGGCAGCGAAGCAAACACGTCCGCCACAAACGCTTCCAGCTCCGTTTTGGTCTCGGCAAGCTCATCCGGTTTCATGCCTCGAAAATTAACAGGATCGGTCAGGGATTAAAAGCCGCCACGCCGACCTAACTAAGTACTACTAGAGGATTGTCGAGGTGGAGCCGGCCCTCGGTGCCTGTGATCTCCAACTAGGTGCGTGGGTCAGAAATGACAGGCCCTAATTCTTAAAACGCCGACAGAATAACCATGTCCTCGTAGGGGCGGCTGGGAGAATCGTGGGCAT
>NZ_JBEPPJ010000028.1:0-39674 GCF_040547265.1 Arthrobacter sp. UYCo732
TTTTGACTGTGGTAAGCCATATTTTCCCCCAAAAGACGGGCATTTCGTGTTTAAAACGCCGGACCCGATCCCAACCTCATCGGTGGATCAAGGCTAAGGGGGCGCCGCTCAGGAAACGTCCGACGGCGGCGCTTTCCCGCCGTCGTCGGCACTGGGAGTTTTTGTCCAGATAATCCCGGAAATCCTGCTCAGAACCGCCATCAAGTGGACAAAAACTCGGGGCTTTACCTCCTGCTACTGGGGGGAGCGTCCTCAGGGGGATGGCCCGGCGGCAGCGGCGGGGCGGGCGCGGGCGCTGGAGCAGGCGCGGGCGCGGGCGCAGGAGCCGGAGGTGGCGCGGGCGCAGGAGCCGGAGGTGGCTCGGGCGCGGGGGCCGGTGCTGGGGCGGGCGCGGGGGCCGGTGCTGGGGCGGGCGCCGGTGCTGGGGCGGGTGCCGGCGCAGGCGCGGGGGCCGGTGCTGGGGCGGGCGCGGGGGCCGGTGCCGGCGGGCCGGTCATCGAGGCCGGTGGCGGCGGGAACGGATCAGCTGGATAGAGCGGGGCCGCCTGCAGCATGTAGTTGACCCACTGCGGCCCGGCAATCATCCACCCATCGAGCCCGGCGTAGAACTGGCCGTTGATGGTGACGTTCTGGCCGGCGCGGTTCTGCCCATCCAAGGCGTCACCGAAGAAAGACGCCGTAGCCAGTCCCGAGGTGTAGCCAACCACCCACGTAGAGCCGTTGTTATTCGAGGTGCCGGTCTTGGCGGCAACCGGCATCTTCGTATGGATCTTGGGATTGATCCACACCCCCGACCCGACTTTCAGGACGTCCTGGAGCACCGAGTTAACCCCGCGGGCAACCTCCGGTTTGACGACGTTGCGGCAGTCACTGGTCTGCGCTGGAAGTTTCGCGCCGGTTAGGTCCGTGATCTCCTGCAGCGCGATGGGGACGCAGTATCTGCCGTCACTGGCGAACGTCGCGAAAGCATTGGCCAGGTGAACCGGCGCCACACCGACAGCCCCCAGCAGATTACCCAGCTGGTGCATGTTGATCTGGGCACCGTCCAGGCCGCTGTGCAGCCCCACGGCATCCACCATTTTCTGGATTCCGCAGAAATCGAGCTGGGCTGCGGTGGCGAACGTGGCGGTGTTGATAGAGTTATACAGCCCGTAGTTGATGGGCATCGGGCGGTAGAAACCCTCCTCGGCGTTTTGCAGGTCATCGGTGGCGCCGAGTTCAGGATTTTTCTGTGCCGTGCTGTAGGCGCCCAGCACCTTGCCGCAGCTGGAGCGCCACGGGAAGCCCACGGGATATACCCGCCGGGAGGCGTCCACCACTGCCGTTAGCGACTTGCCCTCATTCAGCCACTCGGCGAACGTGAAGGGCTTCATGGTGGAGCCGGGCTGGAAACCGCCCGCCCCATTCAGATCGTTGCCCTGCGCATCGCGGGAATCCACGTTGAAGTTCAGCTGTGAATTGAATTTCCCCTCGGCCGGCAGGAACACCGTGTTCTGCGCCATGGCCAGGATCTTCCCTGTGCCCGGCTGGACTGAAACCAGCGCCGCACCCCAGTGGTCGGGATTCGGCCCGGCGGTGGCATCCACCTGGGCCTGGGCAGCCGCCTGCAGCCTGCTGTCGAGCGTCGTAACGATGTTTAGCCCGCCCCGGTAGAGCTTGCGCTCCCGTTCCGCCGGACCGGCGCCGAAGGCCGGGTTGTTCAGGATCAGGTGCGAAATGTAGTCGCAGAAGTACGGCGCCATGGTGGCGTTGGCGCAGCCTTGTTTTGCGGGACTGAGTTTGACTTCTGTTGGTGTTGCTACAGCGGCGTCGTGGTCCGCCGGCTGGATTTTGCCCTGCTCGAGCATCTTGTCCAGCACCTGGTTCCGGCGGCTGAGGGCCTGTTCCGGGTTCACCGCAGGATTGTAGAAACTGGGGCTTTTGACCAGCCCGGCGAGCATGGCAGCCTGGGGCAGGGTGAGGTCCTTGGCCGTGGTGCTGAAGAAATACCGGGCAGCGGCCTCGACGCCGTATGCCTCCCGGTTGAAGAACACGATGTTGAGGTAGCCCTCGAGGATCTGCTCCTTGGTGAACTTCTTCTCCAGCGCAATGGCTAGCTTCATTTCGCGGAGCTTGTCCCCAATGCTCTTCTGTCCGCTGAGGACCACCTCGTTGCTCTTGCCCTGGAACAGGTAAGACTCGTTGATCACGTTCGTGACGTACTGCTGGGTCAGCGTAGAGGCGCCCTGCTGCCCCTGCTGGGTCAGGTTGAAAACCGCAGCCCGGAGAATTCCCTGCGGGTCAACCCCCGGGTGCTCATAGAAACGGCTGTCCTCGATGGCCACGATGGCATCACGAACAGATGGGGACATCTGGGCGAGGGGGATCTTGACCCGGTTCTCCACGTAGAACGTGGCGATCGGCTGGCCATCCGCGGTGAGGACTTTGGTGGATTGCGACGGCGGCAGAACCATCAGTTCGGACGGCAGCTTCTCGAAGAAGTTGATGGAGTTGCTGACGCCGAGTCCGGCCGCTGCGACGGCCGGGACCACCAGGCTCGCGGCCAGGACGCCGCACATGGCACTCGTCACAAAGAATCCGATGACCAGGCCCAGGGTGGCGGCCAAACGGTGCTTGCGTTTCCTGCGGTGCGTCATTTTTCAGCCTCAAGCTCGCGACGTGTGAACAGGATACGCCGCAGCGACTGCTGCATCCAGATGCACGGATGAAATGATGCCAAGCCGCAATATTGCGTGCCGAATGATCTTCCTGGGCTATTGTCAGCCGATAGTTATCGATATATCGTTAACTATCGCTGATTGGTTCACAGGAAGACAATTCAACAACCGTATGAAGGGACGATGCCACCATGCAAGGCATACAGGACGAGTGGTTTTTGGAACCCCCGTTTGGCCGGGGCAGGTTTGAGCGCGGCAGGGGCCGGCGTGGGCCGCACGGTCACCGCGGGGGCGGTTTCGGGCCGGGGTTTGGGCCGCGCGGCGGTTTTGGTCCGGGTTTTGGTCCCGGGACCGGGTTGGGCGGAGGGTTTGGTCCCGGCTTCGGGCCGGGGTCCCGGCGGGCCAGCAGGGGAGATGTCAGGTGGGCCATCCTGTCGCTCCTGGCTGAGACGCCATCGAATGGTTACGGCCTGATCAAGACCATCGCGGAGAAGACTTCGGGTGCCTGGCGGCCCAGCCCGGGGTCCGTATATCCGACGCTCCAGCAACTGGTGGACGAGGACCTCATTACGCCGCTCAGCGATGGAAGGCGGACGGACTTCACGCTTACCGACGCCGGGAAGGCCTATGTGTCCGAGCATGCGGAGGAACTGCAGAACGCGTGGAACAGCGATGCTGAAGGATCGGGGCCGGCATTTCACCAGAGCGTGGGAAAGCTGATGGGCGTGATTCATCAGTTCCGCAGTGCCGCCACCGAAGAGCAGCGCAATGCTGCGGTGGAGAAGCTCGACGAAACCCGCCGGGCGCTCTACCGGATCCTGGCCGACTGACCAGGATCCGGCGTCGCGATTTGTCCCGGGGATCCTGAGGGTCTCCGGGGCGTCCCGGTGGGGACTAGTTTGCCCGTTCCCCCGCTCCCCTGCGCGTGGTGAACGGCAGGACGAGCCGGGACTGGTGGGCCGCGTCACGGTAGATCTTGTGCGTGACGGGGCGGCCCACCGGCAGGTGGAAGGCGTCTGGCGGCAGCAGGGCGTTGTGCTCGTCGGTACGTGGACCAGGTTAAGCCAAGCGGCCACGTCAGGGCCCTGCGGGCGTTCCTGGACGAGCTTCTTCAGCTCCTCGGGGCCGTACTTTTCGATCATCCGGGACTTCACGCCGTGTTGATCCAGATCAGGCCGGCCTGCCCCGCGGTGGTGGCGGCTCCGCCGTTGAAGCCGAACCAGCCGAACCACAGGATCGCTGCCCCGAGCATGATGAAGGGGACGTTGTGCGGGCGGTGGCTGGGGTCTTTGGCGGAACCGTGACGCTGGCCCACCACCAGGGCGAGTGCCAGGGCCGCAGTACCCGAACTGATTTCCACCACCGCGCCGCCGGCAAAGTCGATGACCTGGCCGAAGATGCCGGTCATGGCCCCGCCGGCGCTCATGAGCCCGCCGCCCCAGATCATGTAGGCGAGGGGGCAGTAGACCAGGGTGACCCAGACCGGGACGAACAAGGCCCAGGCGCTGAACTTGGCGCGGTCCGCAATGGCGCCGCTGATCATGGCCACTGAAGCCGGCCTTGATCAGATCGGGGGAGCCCCTGAAAATGCCCAGGACGCCCTCGCCGGTGGTCATGGAGCAACCCCACAGGACCCGGACAACACCCACGATGCCGGCGGAGATGAAGCTCATCATGTTCAGGGCTGCCTTGGACAGCGTCATGCCGCCGTAGAAAAGGCCGAGCCCCGGAGTCATGAGCAGCACCATTGCCGCCGCGATCATCAGCCAGACATGTTGCGCAGTGATTTAAACCTGCGGGTCCCTTCCGATAGCGCCTGAAAAACGGGACTCAATACCTGGCCCGCGCAATCCCCCGGCTCAATAGTCGGGGCCCGGTGTTTCCACCTGTGCCTCCACACGTTGCGTGCACGTTACGTACCGCGCCCCTAAATGAAGATCGCGTGACCCGCATGTTTCAGGCAGGTAAACCGGGGCCGCGAAACGGTGATACCCGGATGCGGCAACCAGCTGCATTTCCTGGACGTGACCAGCGGCTCACCACCGCGGCCGTTTCACGGAGTTCGTGCTCCTCCGCGACCAGCGCCTCTATGTGGCCCAAAATGTCCTGATCGTTCAAGGCTTCTCCTCTGTTCGGCAGCCGGTCCACTCAGGCTAATGATGCACCCCGGAAGTGACCAGAGCCGCAAGATCCGGGCCCAACCACCGGTACCATCATTTCCATGCCCACCGCGCTTGAAATGGCAGGTCCCATCCTGGAGATGCTGACCTGGCTGTGCCTGCCTGCCGGGCTTGGCCTGCTCTTCTACTCCGGCATCCTGCGCCGTTTTGTGCACCCGTGGTCGGTTGCGGAGGCGGTGGTCTATGCGGACGAGACCAGAACCGGGTTCCGCTGGTTCGACCGCAAATTCCGGGTCCAGCATGCGCCCATGTCCCCGCACGACATCAAGGACCTCGCCGTCGGTGACACCTTGCCGATTTACTACCATCCCAAGCGACCCACCCAGTGGCAGACCGCAACCCCGGACGCGGTGGGGAGCACCGCCGTCGTGCTTGGCCGGGTCCTGACCGGAATCGGCGCCGCGGCGCTAATCGCCGGGTTTCTGCTGCCGATGTTCTGAATACTCCTCAGGAACAGTGCCAGCCAGTTGGACCGTGGTCCTCACCGCCGCCGCTCCTGCTCGTTGCCACGGCCGTGGCACTGCGCGGCCCTTTCAAGAGAACCCGGCTGTCTAACGGCTAAGCGGTGAGGACCACCACGATCCCCAGGCCGCCCAAGGCAACCCCTGCGAAAGCGGTCCAGAGCACCGCGGAGGTATCGGCGTCGACATTTCCCCGGGCGATGCCGTGCGAACTGGCGCTGTAGCGGCGGCGCTGGGTGAGGTAGATGGCCGCCGCGGCGGCGGAGGACACCGCGAACAGCAGTAGGATGGGCATGCCGTGGTGGGGGAGCCATCGCAGGAAGATGGCGCTGACAGTCACGAGCGCCAGCATGGTCCGGCCCCACGCCAGCGTGGTCCGTTCGGGCTGGAGCCCGGGGTCCCCATGGGGCGCGGCGTCCGGCAACCGGGTGCGGACCACGGGGCTAGCGCGAGAGGATAAAAACGAGGACGACGGCGGCGGCCAGCGCCCCTGCGCCGGCCAGCAGCGGCACGATGAGCGGCAGCGGGAGCGGGGTTTTATTGCGCATGCTCCGTTCGACGCGGATCCAGCGCCCTGCGGCGCCCGCGCTCAGCAGCATGCCCAGGAGCAGGAGCAGCACCGCCAAACTCTTGCGGACAGGTTCCAGGAACAGGTCCGAGGTGAATGCTTCGATGGCGATGCCGCCGGCCAGCAGTGCCAGCGCGGTGCGGATCCAGGCCAGGAAAGTGCGTTCGTTGGCCAGCGTGAAGCGGGGGTCAGGCTCGGTGCCGCCGGGCAGGAGCCGTTCGGCAATCCTTCCGCGCGACGGCGGGGGCGACGGCGGCACGGGCTCGCCGGGCGGTGGCTGGTTGCTGGACACGGGGACAGTTTAGCCGCTGGCCGAGGCCGCTCAGCCGGCGGTCCGGGGCGCAAACACGATCACGGCCACGCCCAGAAGGCAGATGACGGAACCGGCAATGTCCCACCGGTCCGGCCGGAAGCCGTCAAAGATCATCCCCCAGGCCAGCGAACCGGCCACAAACACCCCGCCGTAGGCCGCCAGGATCCGACCGAAATGGGCGTCTGGCTGCAGCGTGGCCACAAAACCGTAGAGGCCCAGCGCAATGACGCCAAGCCCTGCCCACCACCAGTCCTTGCCCTCGCGGACGGCCTGCCACACCAGCCAGGCGCCGCCGATTTCGGCCACCGCAGCCAGGACGAACAGCAGAGCCGTTTTGGCGATGGAGACCGTTTCAGCGGGAATATTCACAGGATTATCATGCCAGCCGGGAACGCATGCGGTTTTGCCGGGGTGGGGCGGCCATCCACAGAATGTCCATCAGGCCCACGGCGACGAGGACCAGCATTAGGGACCAACAACAACCCACGCAATAGCCACCGTGCCAGAAGCCGGCCCTGGCATCACGCAGCGGACCTCGGAAGTTGCAGACGTGGATGGCCATCGGTGAGCGGCAGTGGCTCAATCACCGATTCTTCAGCGGCGTGAACTGATAGGCCGCCGCCAGGGCGAGGACCACGCCGTCAATCCATACGGGAGCGGTACCCGACTGCCCGCCGAGCGCCGAAAATACCCAGAACGACGCGAAGGCAACACGTCCGTAGGCCGCCCACCCAGCAGGTAACCTGCTACCAGCAAGGCGACCCGCCCTTCCTTCGCCGCACCGAACGGGCGCGGACGGAGCCGCCCGTGCGCATACGCCGTGGACACGGGCGCGCCCGACGGCAGCATCATGGCCGCCATCATCAACACCCAAATGCCCGGAAACGCACCGACATCGGCCGGCATCGCGATCATTCCCATGCCAGCCGGCATGCCCGCCGCATAGGCCACGACAAACGCCCACGCGAGGACGGAAGCAGCGGGAGGACGGACCAGCCGGCAGCGGTGCTACGCCGCCCAGGCGAAGTCTCTTTAATGGCCATTCTTGCCGGCATTGTCGAACGACCAGCCGTAGTCCGGGTCGCTGAAGGTTCCAATGCTGCTCTGCGCGATCGGAAGATCGGGGCCCATCGGATGGAAAATATGCTGGAGCCTCATGACCGCATCGGACCCGGTGGCGCGGATGCCTGTCACCTCGAAGTCCATGATGCCCGGCACTGTGACCCGGCGGGTGTCGTGGTGGGTTTCAAAGGTGATGGGAACGAATGTCACGCCCAGCTGCTCCGAGATGAGCCCCGCCAGCATGGCCGGCGGCCCACCCAGCGCCCCGGAGTGGATGCCGCCCAACGCCTGGCGCTGGCCGTCGTCGGCCGGTTCGTCAAGGTAGACGGCCACCCGCCATCAGCCGGAACCCATGATGGCTGGCGAGGGAACTAACAGGCGAATATCTCGAAAACTGCAATTGCGATGTCCTCTGCCCGTGCGTTACGTCCTCGTTGCAGGGACCGGCGGACAATGAGCGGTGCTACATCCCACTTGCCATGCACATCACCACCGGCTACAACTACGGCGTCCGGCTGGACGATCTCGGCGCCATTCTTGTACAGGCCATGGTGACCACTCTGGTTTCATTGATGAACCTATACGGAGTCCGACGGCGTGCCCTCCCCGAAAGCCCACCGCCATCGTGTGATGGAGCCCGAGTTTTGCGGGACGGCCTTCAATGGGCTGACTCTGGCGAACCTGGATTTCCGCCAATATGTCGCGGTACCTACGTCCGCCATTTTAGTCTTTCGCTGGTGAAAAGGACCCGCCTGCGGCGGATCCGGGGCAAATTCCGGTGGGTGATCGGCTGTGGGGGGACTATTATTTGGGGACCGGGCAAACTTCCTATTCCTGCCCTGCCCCGTAGCCAGAGAGGCGCCCCCATGTCCGAGAAGCTCCATCTCACGCCGGAAGACGAATTCCCGGACGATCTCTCTTCCCTCCCCGACCAGGAACTGCAGGTTCTGGATAGCCAAGTGCAGCGCCAGCTGGACTACGAGTACGTGGCCGAGGGCGAACCGAATCCGGAGACCGAGTTCAGGCACCATGACATCGATGAGGAATTCGACGAACGCGATGGCCGCTGATCCGGAACCATCCACTTGCCGCAGCCGTTAGGCTTATAGCGGGCATTGGGGCTTCAATCGCCCCTTAGTACAGCATGACGTCTACAGTGTGACTGCGGAAGGGTCAGGAGAGAGAAATATGGCTCGCGCCGCGATAGGTACAACTGCATGATCCGGTTACGACAGCTGGCCCAAGCGGCCTCCGTCTTGACGACGCCCCTAACGCCGGAAGATATTCTGGCGCTGTTCAACCCGGTCTTCTCGGCCCGCCAGCTGCGCGGTGTAGTGACCCGGGTGGTCCAGGAGACAGCTCAGTCCGCCACCATCTTTTTCCGCCCCGGACGCGGTTGGCATTCGCACTTGGCCGGCCAGTGGGCGCGCATCGGCGTCGAGCTGGACGGCGTCCGCCACTGGCGCTCGTACTCCCTGAGTGCCCCCGCCGGCAAGGATCCCGCCATCACGGTCACCGACGTCGGCGCGGTTTCCGGAACCCTGGTGCGCACCACCAAACCTGGCGACGTCCTGTTCCTTGCACCCCCGCAGGGTGACTTCGTCCTGCCGGAGCACCCGCGGCCGCTCCTGATGGTCACCGCGGGAAGCGGCATCACTCCGGTGATGTCCATGATCCGCACGCTTGTCCCGCGCCGCCCGGATGCCGACGTCGTGCTTGTCCACTCAGCCCGCACACCCGGCGACAGCCTCTTCCGCGAGGAACTAGCCGAGCTGGCCGACCAGTTCCCCAACTTCAGGCTGGCCCACTGGTACACCGGCGAGCAGGGCCGGATGGACCTGACCAACACGGCGGAACTTGATGAGATCTGCCCGGACTGGAAGGAACGCGCCGCGTACGCCTGCGGGCCGGACAGTTTCCTGGACGACGCCGAAGCGCTGTGGAAGCAGGCCTCGCTCACGGCAGGAGCCCCCGGCTCGGACGTCGCGATCAACGGCGAGGCCGGCAACCTGATGATCGAACGGTTCAACACCACCTTCGCCGGGGGTGTGGGGCACGACGGCGGCCTTGTCACCTTTGAGGCGTCGGACCGGGAAGTTGACGCCGACGGTGATACGCCGCTGCTCGACGTCGGCGAAGACGCCGGCGTGCTGATGCCCAGCGGATGCCGGATGGGAATCTGCCATAGTTGCCTGACCCCGCTCCTGGCCGGACAAGTCCGTGATCTTCGTACCAACGAGATCCACGGCGAGCCCGGCCAATTAATCCAAACGTGTGTCTCGGCAGCCGCCGGACCCGTCAACCTCGAACTCTGAGGAGCCTCACCGCATGTCAGTAGTTTCAGAAAAAAAGACAGTTTCAGAAGGCAAGACCGCCCCGGCCGGGGCGCCAAGGACGCGCCCCGGAGCGCTGGCCGAGTCCGGCAGTCCTTCGGTGCGCCCTCCCACCGCGGCGCACCTTTCCGACGAACAGGTAGCTGAGCTGGGGCGGGAGCTCGACGCGATCCGCGACGATATCCTCGCCAAGCGCGGCGCCACCGACGCCGCCTACATCCGGCGCATGATCAAGATCCAGCGCGGCCTGGAGATTTCCGGCCGCGCCGCACTCCTGGTCAGCAAGAACAAGGCAGCATGGGTCACCGGCACCACCCTGCTGAGCCTGGCCAAGATCCTGGAAAACATGGAGATCGGGCACAACGTCCTACACGGCCAGTGGGACTGGATGCGGGACCCGGACATCCACTCCACCACCTGGGAATGGGACTTCGTCACCCCTTCGCGCTCCTGGCAGCACACCCACAACGACCTCCACCACCGCTGGACTAACGTGGTGGGCAAGGACAACGACGTCGGATACAACCTCCTCCGCATGGACGAGAGCCAGCCGTGGGTCCCCATGAACCTGGGCAACCCGCTGTACAACGCCATCCTGGCGCCCCTTTTCGAGTGGGGCATCGCCATCTACGACCTCGAGCTCAACGATTTCAAAGAGGGCAAGAAGTCCAAGGAAGCACTGCTCAAGGACCTCAAGTCGCTGGGCAAGAAGGTGGTCACCCAGTTCACCAAGGACTACGCGGCCACTCCCGCCGTCGCCATGCTCACCGGTTCCGGCAAGCAGGCCCTCTACGGCACGCTGACGGCCAACGCCGTCCGCAACGTCTGGGCGCACGCGGTCATCTTCTGCGGCCACTTCCCGGAAGGCACGGACACCTTTACCGAGGAAATGGTGGAAGGCGAAACCCGCGGCGACTGGTACGTCCGCCAGATGATCGGTTCCGCCAACATCTCCGGGTCCAAGTTCATGCACCTGATGACCGGCAACCTCTCGCACCAGATCGAGCACCATCTTTTCCCGGACCTGCCGTCCAACCGGTACGCCGAGGTTGCCCCGCTGGTCCGTGAGATCTGCCAGCGGTACGGACTGAAGTACACCACTGGTCCGCTGCTGAAACAGGTCGGATCAACCTGGGGCAAGATTTTCAGGCTGGCGTTGCCGGGCAAGGCCGCGAAGGCCTGACCTAACAGCTAAACAACGAAAGCGGATGGGCCAGGCGAAATGCCTGGCCCATCCGCTTTTTGGGCTTTCTGCTGCTCTACTTCGCGAGGAAGGCGAGCAGGGCGGCATTGACCTCCGCGGCGTGCGTCCAGAGCATGCCGTGCGGGGCGCCGTCGATCTCTACGTAGTCAGCGCTGGGGAGCGCCTTGGCGAAGCGCCGGCCCGTCGCGTCGATGGGCAGGATGTTGTCCGCTGTGCCGTGCACGATCAGGGCCGGGACATCGATCTTGGGAATGTCGGCGCGGAAGTCGGTCAGCCAGGTGGGCTGCGCGGCCACGGAGGCGGTGGAACCCGACCCGGCAGCCAGGTTCCAGCTCGCGTTCACGGCTTCCTGGCTGAGGCGTGGCGTGCCCAGGAACGTGTCCGAGTTGTAGAAGTTCTTGAAGAACTCGGTGAAGAACGCGTACCGGTCCGCGGTGACAGCTTCGGTGAGGCCGTCAAAGACTTCCTGCGGAACGCCGTCCGGGTTGTCGTCAGTCTTCAGCAGGAACGGCTCCAGTGATCCAAGGAAAACGGCCCTTGCGACGCGCGCCGAACCGTAGGTGCCCAGGTACCTGGCCACCTCGCCCGTTCCCATGGAGAAGCCCACCAGTACGGCCTCGTTCAGGTCCAGGGTTTCCACCAGGGTGTTGAGGTCGGCGGCGAACGTGTCGTAGTCGTAGCCTTCGGGGGTCTTGGTGGATTTTCCGAACCCGCGGCGGTCGTAGGTAATGACGCGGTAGCCAGCCTCCCGGAGGGCGGTTGTTTGCTTTTCCCAAGAGGAACCGTCCAGCGGGTAGCCGTGGACCAGGACCACAGGCTGGCCGCTGCCGTGGTCTTCGTAGTAGAGCTCAATATCGGTGCTGTTCTCGGTTCCAACGGTGACGAATGCCATCTCGGCGGTCCTTTCGAGGGTTCGGAATCAGGTTCAGGGCAGAACGCGCAGAGCCGCGCCCGGCATTCCCTACTCTAGGCCCGGCTGCGGGTCCAAGGATGTGGCTACTGGGAGGGCCGGGGCAGTTCGCACCCAATCTTCGGATTAACGCCCATGTAGTTCAGCGGCCCGGCGACGATGGTGACCGCCACGGTGCCCGCCTCGGCGCAAGTTCCGGGGGCGCCACCGAAGTAGCCGCGCTGCCAGGCAGCGACGCCTCCGATGATCAGCCAGATGACAATCAGTGCTCCGAGAAACTTCATGGTGCCTCCTAGCGCCGTGGCCGTCTGTGCAGTCAATTATGCGCCGTTACGGCCGAACGCTCTCTCGCATACCGCAGAAAAACCAAACGCTCTCTCACTTTTGACGCTGATACGCCGACGCCCGTACCTCGGGTGATGGCGACTGCGGGAGGTGAGAGAGCGTTTGGGGTGGGGGAGGGTGGCGGGGCTAGCCGCGAGGGCCGAAGCCGCCGCCTCCGCCGCCGGGGCCCTGGGCTGCGGTGTATTCGCCGGCCGTCACCGTGCCCACCTGATCAGCCGCTGCAGCAGTGCCGCCGGTTACCTTCAGTTCGCCGCTAACGTCCAGGGCCCCGTTGCGGGGCATTCACCTGCTGATTCACGGGGAAGCGTCCATCCTGGCGGGCTTCGGTCGATAGGATCAAACCCGTGACTTACTCGCGTGACCTTAAACTCCGTTTGAAACGGCTCCTCGTTTTCTGCGTGTTTGCGATTTGCGTGATCACCGCGGTGTCATTCTGGGCACTGCGACAGCCCGGCGCGGGCGAGGCTCTTCCTCCTCCACGGTCGGAGGCGAAACTCGAAGCGATCTCAACCGGCATTGCCCCGGCCGTGAACATCACTCGGAACGCGGACGCCCAGTGGCTCCTACAGGCTGCCGCCCAGACCGGTATTCCTGCCCGTGCGCTTCGGGCTTACGTGGCTGCGGCCGGCGCGGCCAACTATTCCGCCCCCGGCTGTGGGATCGGCTGGAATACGGTGGCGGCGATCGGTTTTGTTGAGTCCGCCCACGGAGCTTACGGCGGTGGAAGCCTGACTCCCGCGGGGCAGGCCAGCGGACCAATTGTTGGCCCGAGCCTCGACGGCAACGGATTTGCCGCTATCGCTGATACGGACGCCGGCGCTTTGGATGGCGACGCCCGCTGGGACCGCGCGGTCGGACCCATGCAGTTCATTCCCTCCACCTGGAAGCTTGCGGGACAGGACGGGAACGGTGACGGAAAAGCGGACCCCTTCAATATCGACGACGCCGCCCTGAGTGCGGCCGGGTACTTATGCGCCCATGGCCGTGACCTCACTACCGCGAACGGCTGGACCGGGGCCATCTACTCCTACAACCAGTCCGATGCCTACGTGGGCCAGGTGCGCGACCGGGCAACTTCCTACGCTGAGAAGACGGGCACCGCCGGATAGGACAACGGGGCTGAGGCACCTCGCGCGGTACGAAGAATAGCCCTCGCCGCGGTGGTCGCGTTCGTGAAGGGCTACGAGGAGCCGGCACTCACCCGCACCTACGGGGAGAAGTACCTCGACTACCGGCGCAACGTCCCGGGGTGGTGGCCGAGACTCACGCCATGGCGGCCGTGGTCGTCAGCGTTCCGCCCTGAGTTACTGGCCACGTTACGGTCC
Organism: Arthrobacter sp. UYCo732; assembly: GCF_040547265.1. Classification (NCBI taxonomy): domain Bacteria; kingdom Bacillati; phylum Actinomycetota; class Actinomycetes; order Micrococcales; family Micrococcaceae; genus Arthrobacter; species Arthrobacter sp. UYCo732. The sequence goes on from NZ_JBEPPJ010000028.1 coordinate 13,359, forward strand.
GGACGAAAAGCCGGCGGGCCTTGCGCCTCACCCGGGGGGCGGCTTACTGAGGCTGGCGGGTGGCGGAATCCTGGTTGGCGGCCAAGGATGCTGCCTATGCAGGCGCGGAGGGCGCAGGTTCGGTGACCGGGCAGAGCCGCAGTGCAAGCTCCTTCAGTTCCTTGGGGTGGAACGGCTTAGTCAGGTAGGCGGCGGCGCCGGACGCCATGCCGGCCAGGTAGTCATGCTGTTCGGACCGGGCGGTGAGGAACAGCAGGGGAGCGCCGTTGAGCGCACGGATGGCCCGGGCCACCACGTGGCCGTCCATGTCAGGCAGCCCAAGATCGAGCGTTATGAGGGAAACGCAGGGGTCGGCTGCCGCGGCGATGCCCTCGGCGCCGCTGCCAACTGCCCGCACGTCAAAGCCCGCACGGGCCAGTACCACTGTGATCAGCCCGCGGATATCGTAGTTGTCCTCGATGACGAGGCAGACGCGTTTCATTTCCAAATGAGCCCCCAGAGCCAGCTTGGAATCAGTCTACGGGGTGGGGAGGTGGAAAATCGCTGGTATGACGCATTCCACAGAACGGACGCTGGTGACGGTTGGCCACGGAACGGCCAGCCAAGAGGAGTTCACCGAACTGTTGGCCGCGGCAGGAGTCCAATCCTTGGTTGACGTCCGCATCGCCCCCGGCAGCCGCACGTTTCCACAGTTTGGCAAGGACCTGCTGGCACAGTGGCTGCCTGCGGCCGGGGTGCTGTATCGCTGGGAGAAACGGCTGGGCGGGTTCCGGAAACTTCCGCCGGAATCTCCGGACGTGGCGCTGCGCAATGACTCGTTCAGGGCCTACGCGGCGTACATGCGGTCTGCGGATTTTTCGCTGGCCCTCGATGATCTCCTGGCGCAGGCGTCGGAAGAGGCCGTGGTGATCATGTGCAGCGAGACCGTGTGGTGGAGGTGCCATCGGCGGCTGATAGCCGACCACGCCGTATTGCTCGACGGCGTGAAGGTCCTGCATCTGATGCCCGGGGGAAAGCTGACGCCCCACCAGCCAACCTCCGGGGTGCGGATCCACGGGACGGAATTGGTCTACGACGTGACTTAGCTCCGGAAGCATCAGTCCGTCCCGGCGCTAGCCTTCGTAGTGCGTCTGGGCGGGCCCCAGGCGCAGGGCCAGGGATGTCTGCCCGACAAAGTCCTCCGCGGTTTCCAGGATGCGGCCCTCGAATCGGCCGCTCAGGTGGGAGCACCGCAGCAGCGTGGCCTTGGTTTCGCCCTCCAGCTGGAAGGGGATGGCTAGGACTGAACGGACACCGAGGCCCAGCACTGCTGCGGCGTATTCGGGCCACCGGACTTCACGCTCAAGGTCCGGGACATGGACAGTCGGCTGGTCCACCGGGGCGGCCATGAGGCGTCAGGGCGGCGGCGATCGCTGGATCGTCGAACTATCCAACGGCCTGCGGCTAAACCGATAACCAGCAGTACATACAGCTCTGACCGGTGCCAGCGTCATGCTCACCGAATCACGGTCGAACGGGGAAGCAGCCCGGCCATCCACGCCAGGACGCTGGCGTTGTGTCGCCACTTGTGGGCAGAATGTAGCTCACGCTGGCCACTGCCGGCGGTGGACCCGACACCAACCGGCGATGGCGCCGCGGAGGGACATCGAACATGACCAGACTGCTCATCATCGGGCCGCCCTTCCGGACCAACGTCGGCCAGGAAACGCCACTGGGCGTGGAAGCCGCCAAATACCTCGACGACGGCGCTTTTGTACCGGACCATCTCACCACCGCACTAGTCAAGGACCGGCTCCTGGACGCCGATGTCCAGCCCGGCTTCCTGCTGGACGGGTTCCCCCGCGCTGCGCCCCAAATCATGGAGCTGGACAACATGCTCGCTTCGCAGGGCCACCCTCTAGACGCCGTCGTGGAACTCCGTGCACCGGACTCCGAACTGGAGCAGCGGATGCTGCAGCGGGCCAAGGAGCAGGGACGCAAACACGACATCGTGGAGGTGTTCCGGCGCCGGCTGGACCTCTACCACCGCGAAACCCATGAGGCAGTGGCGGTCTATGCCGGCCGGGGAAAGGTGGTTTCGGTCGAAGGCAGCGGTGCCCCCTGTGCCATCACCGAAAGGGCCATCGCCGCCGTCGAAAAGTTCCTCGCGGCAGGAGTAAACCCATGAAAATTGCAGTGACAGGCGGAAACGGAAAACTCGGGCGGCACGTGGTCCGCAGGTTGATCGCGGACGGACACCAGGTTATGGTCCTGGACCGTGCCGGCGAAAGGGACCCGGGGCTGGCAATCGTGGACCTGCGGAACTACGGCCAAGTCCTCGATGTGCTGCTCAGCCTCGACAGCAGGCACAGTGGCTTCGACGCAGTGGTTCATCTGGGAGCCATCCCGGCGCCGGGCATCATTCCGGACGCTGCCACCTTCGAGAACAATATGCTCTCCACCTACAACGTCTTTCAGGCCTGCCGGCGGGCCGGAATCAAGCGGGTGGTGTACGCCTCCAGCGAGACGGTTCTGGGGATTCCGTTCGCCACCGACCCGCCATACATCCCGGTGGACGAGGAATACCCGGCGCGGCCGGAAAGCACGTACTCGCTTGTCAAGCATCTTGAAGAGCAGATGGCCGTCCAGCTAACACGCTGGGACCCGGAGCTGAGCATCGCCGGCCTGCGGTTCTCCAACGTGATGGACCCGGAGGACTACGACAAGTTTCCGTCGTTCGATGCGGACGCATTGATGCGCAAATGGAACCTCTGGGGGTACATCGACGGGCGGGACGGGGCCCAGGCCGTGGCACGCGCCCTCGAAAACGGCCAGCCAGGATTCGAGGCATTCATCATCGCGAACGCTGACACCGTCATGTCCCGATCCAGTGCCAGCCTTGCCGCAGAGGTCTTCCCCAACGTCACGGTAACTAAGGAACTGGGCGAGCACGAAACCATGCTGTCCATCGACAAAGCCCGGCGCCTCCTGGGGTTCGAGCCCGAACACACCTGGCGGTCCTACCACTCGAACCGCACCACCCCCACGGAAGACTGAACGGCCAACCTCCACAGAAACCACGGTTTCGCAGAGCCGGCGAAGGTTTGGCGCAGGATCGGCTGAGGTCCCGTCCATAGTGCGTCACGGGCTCCTACTCTGGTGAGAGGCGGAGATCTTAACGCCGCCAACCAGCCCGCACCGTCACGCCAGGAACCCACCATGCGCACCCTCCGTTTTGTGCTGCCCGCTGCCACGATGCTGATCACCGCCGCAGTCCTCGCGGCTCCCGCGCTCCCGGCAGCGGCCGCGGACCGGGCCGGAACGGGCAACAGGGCCGAAACCGGCAACGAGGCGAGCGTCCGCTACCTGGTCCGCTACGCCCCGGGAACGGATGTTCCCGCCGAGGCGGCGCGCCTAAAGTCCCAGGGCATCGGTGTCGGACGCACCTTTTCAGACGCCCTCCGGGGTGCGGTGGTGACTGCAACCCCTGGGCAGGCTGCGGCGCTGTCCCGCTCGGCAGGCGTTGCCTCCGTGGAGGTGGACGCCGCCGTCACGGTGTCTGAAACGCAGCAGGCAGCGCCGTGGGGACTGGACCGCGTGGACCAGCGGGCACTGCCACTGTCCGGTACCTTCAGTTGGACCGGCGCAGGCGCCGGAGTCAGTGCGTATGTGGTGGACACCGGGGTACTGGCCTCCCACACCCAGTTTTCCGGCCGCATCACCGAAGGCTGGAGCGCCGTGGCTGACGGCCGCGGGTCCGTCGACTGCAACGGGCATGGCACCCACGTGGCCGGAACCATTGCCGGGTCAACCTACGGCGTGGCAAAAGGGGCAACGATTGTCCCCGTCCGCGTCCTTGACTGCAACGGCTCCGGCTTCAACTCCGACGTTGTCGCTGGCCTGGACTGGATCGCCGCCAACCACGCGCCCGGGCAGCCCGCGGTGGTCAACCTGAGCCTGGGCGGAGCGGCCAGTGCAGCCGTGGATTCCGCGCTGCAAGGTGTCATCAACGACGGCGTCGCTGCGGTGGTTGCCGCCGGCAACTCTGCGGCGGACGCCTGCGGCAGCTCGCCGGCGCGACTCCCCGCCGCCGTAACCGTGGCAGCGAGCGATTCCGCCGACCGGCAGGCTTCCTTTTCGAACTTCGGTTCCTGCGTTGACCTGTATGCTCCCGGCGTCGGCATCACGTCCGCGTACTACACCTCGACCACCGCGACAGCCTCCATGTCCGGCACATCCATGGCGTCGCCCCACACGGCTGGCGCCGCGGCGGTGCTGCTGTCCCAAAACCCGGCGCTCACTCCGGCCCAGGTCGCCTCCGCGCTGATCTCGGGCGCCACCGCCGGAGTCATTAGCGGCGGCGGGACCGGAACGCCGAACCGCCTGCTGTACACCGCGGCGGCTGCTCCCGCCCCGGCACCCGCCCCCACTGTTACGGCCAAATCACCCGGCGCCCAGTCGACGGCGGTTCCGGTGGCCAGCAACGTGACCGCCATCTTCAGCACCGATGTCCTGGGGGTTGGCGCCGGAACATTTGTGCTCCGGAGCGCCGCAGGCACGGGTATTCCTGCAACGGTCAGCTACACCGCGTCCACGAAGACGGCCACCCTCGATCCGTCCGTAAACCTGTCCGCGGACGGCGTCTTCACCGTGACGCTGGTGGGCGGTTCCACTGCCATCCGGGACGCAGCGGGCACACCGCTGGCCAATACCAGCTGGACATTCACCACGGGGCCGGCGCCCAGCATCACGGCGTTTACGCCCGGCAGCAACGCCCTCCTGGTGAAGCGGAGCAACAACATTTCGGTGACCTTCAGTGAGGCTGTCCAGGGTGTTGGCACGGGGACATTCACTGTGACGAACGCGGCCACCGGGACAGTGGTGGCGGCCGCCGTCGTCCGCAACGGCACCACCAACCAGTGGCTCCTGGACCCCCAGAATGCGCTCTCGGCCAAGACCAAGTACACGGTCACCGTCACCGGCGGTGGAGCCGCCATCCGCGACCTTGCGGGCAATCCGCTGGCCCCCAGGACATGGCAGTTTACAACGGGTTCGTTCTAATCCTGCGGCGCGCGAGGGGAGTCCGACGGCGGCCGTTGGGGAGCGCCGTCGGGCTTTCCCGGTTGCCGGGATGAGTCCGGTCCGCTGTCAGGGTGATGCTCTGACCAGATGTGACCCACCTCTTCGGCGAACTGTTCCACGATCCTGTTCATGGCAGCATGCGCGGCAGCGGACTCGCCACGCTGGATGGCACTTGCCACATCCACGTGCAGCTGCAGAGCTTCGTGGTGCGGCAGGTGCGGCATCAGGCCATGCTCGGCCCGACCGGTCAGGACCTCGGACACAAAGGTCTTGGAGCTGGGAAAACATGGCGTTGCCCGATGCCTTGAGCACAGCCGCGTGGAACTCGACGTCCAGCCGGAGGAATTCTTCCTGGTTGCCGCGCTGGCCTGCCGCCCACAGACGTGCTGCGAGCGAGACCAGCTCGTTGCCAGCATCCCACGAAGCACGTTCGGCGGCCAGCCGGGCCGCCTGTGATTCGATGGCGCCGCGGAGCTCGTTGAGCGCCTGAAGCTGCTCCATGCGCCGGGATGAGGCGAGCCGCCAGCGGATCACCTGCGGGTCATAGCGGATCCAGGCTTCCTCGGGCTGCACCACTGTGCTGAACCGCCGGCGGGACGCCAGCCGGGACGAGCTCGCGCTGACGGCAGCAACGGAGAGTGGCGCCACCGTTCGCTGACAGCCCCCGCGATGTAGGCTCTGCTTACTGTTCGTTTGGGGGAGGAGCCAGTGCCGGTGGATCAGAAGCGAAATGTTGCCATCTTCGTGGACATGGAGAACCTCTTCGGCGGCTATGGCAAAGATGTCGCCACCGTGCCGCTCGACCAGGTGATACATGACATCGAAGCGGAGGTGGCCCGCAGCGGCCTGGGCGGTCAGACAGCTGTCGCCCGGGCCTACGCCAACTGGGCCCGGGGCGACATGGCCGGGTACAGGCGCCAGCTGCTTGCCGGCAGCATCAAGCCTGTACAGGTTTTCTCCTTCGACCACAGCACCAAGAATGCCGCTGACATCGAGCTGGTGGTGGACGCCCTGGAAGTCGCGGCAGACATGCCATGGATCGAGCTGTTCGTGATTGTCAGCGGCGACGGTGACTTCGTGCCCCTTATCCGCCGGCTCCATGCCCTGGGGAAGCGATCCTTCGTGGCCACCACCTCGCACCCGGCGGCCGGTGCGGTCAACAAACTGCTGCCGTCCGTTGCAGACCGCTTCCACATCATCGACGTCGCCCAAGCCCCGGCCGTGGTCCCTGCCCAAAGGGCCCTGCCTCCTAAGAAGGCCCAGCCGGCCAAGAAGCCGAAACCAGGCAACCAGAAGCCGCAACCAGTTAAAAAGCCCCAGCCAGCACAAAAGAAGTCCCCGGCACCCAAAGCCACCGTACTCGAGCACCCTGAACTCAAGCTCTATAAGGCGAGCATCCATGGGTTCATCAGGGACGATCCCACGCTGTGGGTGAACGGAAAGGTCAGTGCGCAGCGGCTGGGTCTGCTGCTGCGAAAGCGGTGGCCCAACATCACGTACAAGACATTCGGCTATGCCACCCTTACCCGGTTCGTCGAGGAGGGCTGCGGGCTCAAGACTGCGGCACAGCCCGCAGGAGGCGCCGTTCGGAAGATCGGCAGCTCCGCCTAGGTCCCGGACCCCCGCATGGGGCGAACCTGCGCCAGGATGGTTCACCCACCAGCCGAGGCGCCGGCTGCGTGGAAGGTCTGGCCGTCGGGAAGCCGGCCTTCCCCCTTGTGAAAAATGGCGCCGGCGGAACATGAGCGGGCCACTGCTGCCCGAAAAAGGATAATCTTCACCCTAGGAAAAAATCCAGCAGCGCACGGGCAGAATTTACCGTGACAGAGAAGGCAGGACCCGGTATGTCAGGCGATTCCAGTATGAAAAACGGACTCTGGCGGACCTTCCACGAGAAATTCGTGGTGGAGGAACGCTTCGTGGAGCCAGCCGCGCGGAAGGGTCTTTATCGGACCGGTGTGGTCCTCATGATCGTGGGGACAGCGCTGTTTGCGATCACCTTGTGGGTGGTCCTGCAGAGCAACATCGGACCTTCAGTTCCCGACGAGTCCACCCGCGAATGGCTGGTGTCGCTCCGGACCGAAACGCTCACTGGCGTGATGATCTTTCTGGCCATAATATTTGGCCCGATCGCACTGCCCATCATCGTGCTGGTGGTGACTGTAGTTTGGGGCTTCGCGGCTAAACACGCATGGCGCCCCATCCTCCTGGCCGGTGCAATGCTGACCGGAGTTATTGTTTCGCAGATTATCCTGCAGATCATTCGCCGGTCCCGTCCGCCTGTGGACCTCATGCTGTTCGGGGCCGACCACACGTTTTCGTACCCCTCCGGCCACGTCCTGGGTGCCTGTGATTTCCTCTTGGTGACGGCGTTCTTGGTCTTTTCGAGGCGTCAAAACCCGCGATCGGTCGTCTTCGGGTTCGTGGGAGCGGTCATCGGCATTGTCCTCGCCGTGATAAGCCGCTTGTATCTCGGCTACCACTGGCTCAGTGATGCGCTCGCGTCTGTTTCCTTGTCCCTGGTGATTCTGGGCGCCGTCATCGCCCTCGATACCTGGCGGACGGCCAGGATTCCCGGCGAACGGGTCACCGGCGAACTCTCCAAAGCGGACATGCCGGGCGACTGACGCCGGCAACTGCTAGTTCGCCGAGCTGGTGCGCGCCCGTTCCAGGGCGCGCACCAGCTCGGCGTTGATGGCCTCCAGTTCCAGTATTTTTGCGACGCCGGCGAGATTGAGTCCCTGTTCCAGCAGCTCCCCGATATGCAGGAGGACGGCGATGTCTGCATTACTGTACTGCCGTGTGCCACCGGAGGTGCGGGCGGGCGTCAGGAGTCCGCGGGTCTCGTAAAGGCGGATGTTCTGCTGGCCCGTGCCTGCCAGCTGGGACGCAACGGAGATTGCGTAGACTGCCCGGCTGGCCTGGGGAGTGGGTCCACGTGCGGGCTCTGGTCCGGTCATTTTCGCTCCAAAGAATTTGGTCCAAGTGGCTTGCTTCAGCTTCCCACAAGTGCTATAAAAAATCTATATTCACCACCATAGATAAGTGCGGCGGTGGATATGCTCAGATTCAATGCAAAGGCATGCTGAAGGAGTGGGAAATGATGTTGATGCGTACAGACCCGTTCCGTGAGCTGGACCGGCTGACCCAGCAGGTGTTCGGTACCGCGGCACGGCCGGCGGCCATGCCAATGGACGCCTGGCAGGACAACGGAGAGTTTGTGGTGGCGTTCGATCTGCCTGGCGTCAAAGTGGACTCCGTGGACCTGAATGTTGAGCGGAACGTTCTGACCGTGCGGGCCGAGCGCCGTGATCCGACCCAGCCCAATGTTGAGTTGGTGGCCTCGGAACGCCCCCGCGGTGTGTTCAGCCGCCAACTGATCCTGGGCGACACCTTGGATACTGACAACATCAAGGCCAGCTACGACCAGGGCGTCCTGACCTTGCGGATTCCGGTGGCCAATCAGGTCAAGGCGCGCAGGATAGAGATCGAAACCACGAGCCAGGTGCACGAGATAGCTAAGTAGCCGGTCCAGAACTGGCTTATGCGGCGGGGGACCCGGCTGCGGCCGGGCCTCCGGCGCCCCTTACCCGTCCGGATCCTTAAGAAGTACCGCTATGCCAAGCCAGCCCGACCCTGATGCCGTTCTCCGCGTGAAACCCGACGCCAGCCAGCAGGAGATTTCACGTGCTTACCGCTCGTTGATACGCACCCGCCACCCCGACGTCGAGGGCCTCAAAGTAGCTGATCACCATGCGGAAGATGGCGAGCTGCTGCGGATCATGCAGGCCTCTGCCGTTCTGCGCAACCCTGAGCGGCGCGCTGCCTACGACGGGAACCGCGCGGGGGCCACCACGCCGAGTGCCGCCCCTACCGTCATCCCCATCCGGAAGGTCGCAGGCCGCGGGAGCCAGCCCACCCATGCCATCGGGATCACCCCGGTTCGCTGGGAAAGCGGGCCCTCGGCCTAGGTCCCGAACACACCAGAGGAGAACTTCCATGAGCGAGTGGCGTCGCTACGATTCCCATTTGATTCCGGCGTTCCATGAGCGCTTCGAAGAGCGCTGGGGCAAGGGCACGGCACCGTTCCTCGATCCCGATGCTCATGAGGAGCCGGTTCCTCGTGCGCAGTGGATTAACCCTTCCACGGGTGCGGCGCTGGCAGTGGTGCCGGTGTGGACGGCCGACGAAGGCCAGCAGCGCTCCTTCGGGGTGTTCTATCTCCCGCCCACCGGTGACATTTGGATACTCCGTCCGGGCTACACGGGATACCTCGAACCGGCCGACGGCGACACCGAACACCTCGTCACCTTCCGGAACGATGCCTACCGGAAGGCTGTGGCCCACGCCAAGGAGTTCCTGTTCGGCTCACAATAGGCCGGGCCGCCCAGGGAAGACGGGACCAGGCGCGGCCGCCGATTCCGCGCCGCTGCCCAGCAGGCTGCGGGTGAGGGTTTCGGCATCCGCCATCAGATCCTCGACGGCGGCGGCAAGGTGGGCGTCGGACACCGGCGCGTCTTCCAGCGCCGCGGCCACCACCGCCCGGCGGACCAGCTCGCGGGCGAAGGACGCGGTTGTGCCCTCTGTTCGTTGCGCCGCCGCCTCCAGGGCTTCGGTGCTGAACGCGACGAGGTGGCCGTACAGTTCCAGCAGCCGGACCCGCTCGGCGTGCGCCGGGAGCGGGATTTCGACGGCGAGGTCCACCCTGCCGGGCCGCTGCGCCAGTGCCCGTTCCAGCATGTCCGGCCGGTTGGTGGTGAGGACAAACGCGACGTCCGCGTCGTTGTCCAGCCCGTCCATGGCGTCCAGCACCTCAAAGAGGAGCGGCTGGGGCCCGTGCCCGAAGCTCCGGTCCTCCGCGATGAGGTCGCAGTCCTCCAGCACCACAATGGACGGCTGGAGCGCGCGGGCCATGCGGGCGGCCTCGGAGATCCGGGCGAGCGACCCGCCCGAGAGGAGTATCGCCGTCGACCCTTCACTCTGGCTGAGCAGGTGGCGCACAGTGTGCGTTTTCCCGGTTCCAGGCCTGCCGTAGAGCAGGATGCCGCGTTTGAGGTGCTGGCCGTGGCTTTTGAGGGACGCCCGGTGGGTGGCGATGCCCACGGTGTGGTCGGCCACCTTTTGCAGCAGTCCTTCGGGCAAAATGACGTCCGACGCCGGGAGGCTGGGGCGGTGGTGGAACGTCACCCCTGCGGTGCTGGGGCCGTATTCGGACATCACCAGGGAAATGACCTGTCCCTTGAGGACGCTGTTGCTGTCCATCCGGAGGCGGAACTCGGCCAGGAACCGGGCGGCCGTTTCCGGGCTGCCGGCCAGCACTTCCAGCGAGGCGGTCTGGCGTCCGGAGCGGGGGTCGGCGTCGCGCTGCAGGACAGCCAGCGGACTCCCGGCGAAGGCGAAAAGCCAAAGGCCCAGCGCCACGGCCTGCCGCTGCTTGTCCGGCCCTACCGCCAGGTTGGCGTAGTCAGGCTGGGCGAGCGGAAACTGCGGAAAGAGCTGGGACTGCTGGACCATGTCGCTGAGGGACTGGTGGTGGCGCTGGCCGCCGCCGCCGATTCCCACCAGCCGGCTGACGGGGTCCTGGGCGGCGAGTCCCGCCATCACAATGTCAGCGTCCACAAAGCGGTGCGGCAGGATCTTCTCCTCCACCACGGACAGCCCGTCGGCCGGTACCCCGAGATGCCCGGTCAGCGCCGGAAGCAGCTGCTGACCCTTCTGCTCCCGGTAGTTTCCGGCCTGCGCCAGCTGGACCAGTGCGCCAAAATCGTCGATGAACTTCCCCAGTTTTTCATCCATTCCCAGACCCTAGCAGCCGCGTTGGCCAGCCACGCCCGGCGTGTGCCATTCTGATTCTTACCCGTTCCAGTTTCCGCCATCATTAAGGGCTGACAGCATGCATATTTCCGCCAAAGACCTGGCAGCCCTCATCCCTGCGGACTTCACCCTGGGGGTGGCCACCGCCGCGTTCCAGATTGAAGGCGCGCTCACTGAAGACGGCCGCGGCCCGGCTGGCTGGGATGTGTTTTCCGCCAGGGACGGCGCCATTGTGGACAACCACAGCCCAGCCGTTGCCTGCGACCACTATCACCGCATGCCCGGCGACGTGGCCTTGATGAAACAGCTCGGCGTGGATTCCTATCGGTTCTCGCTCTCGTGGTCCCGGATCCAGCCCAACGGGAGCGGCCCGGTGAACCCGGCTGGCCTGGCCTTCTATGACAGGCTCCTTGACGAGCTGCTGGCTAACGGCATTTCCCCGATGCTCACCCTGTACCACTGGGATACGCCGCTGGCGCTGGACGACGCCGGCGGCTGGATGAACCGCGATACCGCCTACCGCCTGGGGGAGTTCGCCGCGATCGCCGCTGCGGCCTACGGTGACCGGGTGGCGCGGTGGTGCACCATCAACGAGCCAGCCACCGTCACCACCAACGGCTACACGCTCGGCCTGCACTCGCCGGGCGAAGCGCTCATGCTCAACGCCCTGCCCACCGTCCACCACCAACTGCTGGGCCACGGGCTGGCCATGCAGGCGTTGCGTGCGGCGGGGGTCCCCGGCGAAATCGGGATGACCAACGTGTACTCGCCGATGGTCCCCAACTCGATTAATCCCCTGGACAAAATCAGCGCCGGACTGATGGACGTTGCCCAGAACCGGCTGTACGCTGACCCGGTCCTGACTGGCAAGTACCCGGACCTGATCCGGGCCGCGAAGTTTTTCGGCTCCTTCGAGCACCCGGACGAGGACATGGAGATCATTTCCCAGCCGCTGGACTACTACGGCCTGAACTACTACATGCCCACCAAAGTTGCGGTGGGACCAGGCGAGGGGGCCGTGCCGGCAAGCATGGCGGAAGCCATGGGCAGCGACCTGAGTGCTGCGGGCAACGGTGCCACCCCGTTCCACGTGGAGACCTGGCCCGAGGCCGACATCACCTCTTACGGCTGGCCGGTCAAGCCCGAATACATGGCGGTTGCGCTCAAGGAGATGGCCGCGCGGTATCCCGGCCTGCCGCCGGTGATCATCACCGAAGGCGGAGCCAGTTTTGAGGACATTATCGTCCGCGACAAGTCCACCAACACCACCTTCATCCCGGACGAGCGGCGCCTGAAATACCTTTCTGACCACATCGAGACGGCGCTGAAGGCCACGGCGCCTGGCGGCGAAGCAGACGCGATAGACCTGCGCGGCTATTACGTGTGGTCGCTGCTGGACAACTTCGAATGGTCTGCGGGCTACAAGCAGCCGTTCGGCCTGCTGCATGTCGATTTCGAGACGCTGGAACGGACACCGAAGGCGTCCTATTTCTGGTTTCAGGAGCTCATCGAGGAGCGGAACCTCGCAGGGGCGGCGGGGGCCGCCGTCGCGCAGGCCGCCAGCGGGGAACCGGAGGCAGCAGAAGTTCCCGACGACGGCGTGACCACCGCGGATGCCTCCGCCTGAGGCTGGACGCACCGCCTGACGTGAGGTGCCACCGCCTGGGTGGGGGGCCTAGAGCAGGTCCATGGCCTTAAGCTGTTTGGCCATTCCCGCGCCGTCCGTCGAGTAGATCCAGGGCACTACCGAGGTTGTGTGGTCCCCGTCCTCGGAGTGCCCGCCGGCAAACACTGACTCGCTGACGGAGAGTTGCCGGATGGCGATGGCGGCCACCTTGTCGTCGTGGTCGTGGGCGAAGCCGGAGTAAATCTGCTCGTCGTGCTGGCCGTTGTCGCCGATCAGGAGCCACCGCATGCCCGGGAATTCCTGGGCGAGGCGCTCCAGATTGCGGAGCTTGTGCTCCTGCCCGCTGCGGAACCAGCGGTCCTGGGTGAGGCCCCAGTCCGTGAGCAGAAGTGCGCCGGAAGGGTACATATTCCGGCTCAGGAACCGCTTCAGCGTGGGGGCGGCGTTCCACGGACCGGTGGACAGGTAGATGACCGGCGCATCGGGATGTTCGATGGTGAGGCGGTCCAACAGGACGGCCATCCCTGGGGTGGCCATCCGTGCCCGCTCGCTGAGCACAAACGTGTTCCACAGCGCCAGGAACGGCCTCGGCAAGGCAGTCACCATCACGGTGTCGTCGATATCGGACACGATGCCGAACTTCGCGTTGGCATCGATCACCTGGATCAGTGTTTCCACTGGTTCGGTCCCGTCGGCCCGCAGGACGGCAGTGTGCCAGCCGGGGGCGAGTGCCACGTCCACCACCGTGTCGATCAGCCCGCCACGGTCTGCGTTGACCCGGGTGGTGACTCCGCCGATGGTTATTTCCACCCCGGTGTGCGCCACGGGAACGCTGGTGAAGGCCCGCCAGCCGCGGACGTTCTGGGTGCCGTTGAGGGCTGCGTTTTCGGCCCTGCTGCCGGGGGTGGGCTTTTTGGTCAGCAGGACCCGGCCCAGGACGCGCACCCAGCCCGTGGATGATCCGTAGCCTTGGTACGCGATGGTCTGCGGCGCGAAATTCAAGCGTCCGGCGAGCCGGACCCGCACGCCGTTGACGGTGTCGGAAACCCGGTGCGCCAGGCGGAACAGCTGCGTGCCGGACAGCGGTGCTGGGTGCGGAGTGTTGTGTGGCGCGTTCTGCGGAGCCCTGTCCATGCCTCCACTCTGCCACAGCGCACCGCCCCGCCGGTCACGTGCGGCGGTGCCGCCGTCGTGCGTGACGTCAGCCCGACCCAAGGAACCACCGGAGGGTCTCGGCGTTGCGCACCGCGTTCCCGCCGCCGTCGTTATTGAAATAGGCGTAAACGTCCAGGCCCGACGCCGACCATTCCCTGATGCGGTCCGCCCACCACTGCAGGTCCGCATCGGAGTACGAACCGCCGTAGAGGTGCTGCTGGTCGGGGCCGTGGAGCCGGAGATAGACGAAGGGCGCGGTGGCGCGCAGGATGCAGGGGAGGTGGGCGCCGCTCATGATGCAGTAGGCAGCGGCGTGCCGTTCCAGCAGGGCATACACGTCCGGATGGTCCCAGCTGGGGTGCCGGAACTCCACGGTCACCCGGATCCACCACGGGACCGCGGCTAGGAAGTAATCCAGCCGGGCATCGTCGCGCTCCAGTTGCGGGCGGAGCTGGACCAGCAGGACGGCCCGTTTGTCGCCGAGTTCGTGCCAGCACCGTGCAATCCGTTCCAGCCCAACTTCGGGCGCGTAGAGTTTTTTGCCGTGCGTCAGGCCGCGGGGAGCCTTGACCGACATTGCGAAGCCGTCCGGCAGCCTGCGCCGCCAACTGGCGAAGGACGTATCCCGCGGCCAGCGGTAGAAGCTGGCGTTCAGCTCAACCGTGCTGAACCGGGAAACATAGTGCTGGAGCCTGTCCCGGGCAGGGAGGCCCGGCAGGTACAGCACACCCTCCCAGTGGTCGTAGCTCCAGCCGGAGGTGCCAATGTGAATCGCCATCAGCAGGCTTCCGCGGGCTTGCGGTCTGTGCGAAGCGCGTCAGTCATGATGCCTCCAGCTCTCGCGGGACTCGCTGCTCCTTCAGGCTACCCGCTGTGCCTGACCACCGGAACTTACCGTGTTTCTCCCGTTTCTCCCGTTTTTCCCCTGTGGGAGGTGTCCTTGTGGCAGGGTAATGTAATGGCGCGCATCGAGGATTATGCAGTTGTTGGCGACCTTCATACCGGCGCTTTGGTCAGCACGGAGGGCTCCATCGACTGGCTTTGCCTGCCCCGTTTCGATTCCCCCGCATGTTTCAGCGCGCTCGTGGATACACCCGACGCCGGCCGCTGGCTGCTCGCTCCCGAGGGCGGCGGCTCCTGCACCAGGCGGGGATACCGGGACGGCACGCTGGTCCTTGAAACGGAATGGGACACCCCGGACGGCACCGTGAGGGTGATCGACTTTATGCCGCCACGCGATGAGGTGGCAGACATCGTGCGGATTGTCGAGGGCGTGTCCGGAAGCGTCAAGATGCACAGCGAGCTTGCCATGCGGTTCGACTACGGCCACATTGTTCCCTGGGTTCGGAGGGACAAGCGGGGCCTGCACGCGATCGCAGGCCCGGACGCGGCCTACTTCGTCACCACGGCGCCCGTCCACGGGGAGAAGATGCACTCCGTCAGTGACTTCACGGTCACGGCGGGGGAGCGTGTGCCCTTTGTCCTTACGTGGGCGCCCAGCCACGTTCCCCGCCCGCACACCGTTGACGCCGAGCACGTGCTGGGCACAACCCTGGCCTACTGGCGCGGCTGGTCTTCGCAGTGCACAGTCAAGGGCAAGTATCAGGACGCCGTGGTCCGTTCGCTGGTGACCCTCAAAGCCTTGACCTACGCGCCCACCGGCGGCATCGTCGCGGCGGTGACCACCTCCCTCCCCGAACAGCTCGGCGGTCCCCGCAACTGGGATTACCGGTACTGCTGGCTGCGGGACGCCACGCTGACGCTGCAGGCGCTGCTGGCTGCCGGCTACACGGCGGAGGCGGCGGCGTGGCGTGACTGGCTGCTCCGGGCAGTGGCCGGCGATCCGGCCGATTTGCAAATCATGTACGGGATCCACGGCGAACGCAGGATGCCCGAAATGGAGCTCCCCTGGCTGGCCGGATACGAGAATTCGAAGCCGGTGCGGATCGGGAACGGAGCGGCCGAGCAGTTTCAGCTCGACGTCTGGGGCGAGGTGCTCGATTGCCTGTCCCTGACCCGGAATTCCTTGCTAAAGCACACCGACGAATCCTGGGATGTGCAGGTGGCCCTGATGCAGCATTTGGAAACCATCTGGGACCAGCCGGACAACGGGCTCTGGGAAATGCGCGGCCCGCGGCGCCACTTCACGCATTCCAAAGTCATGGCCTGGGTGGCCGCCGACAGGATGGTCAAAGGCGTCCGTGATTTCGGCCTGCCTGGACCTGTGGAACGGTGGGAGGCCCTCCGCGACACTATCCGCGAGGAGGTGATGGCCAACGGCTTTGATCCGGTGCGCAACACGTTCGTGCAGTCGTATGGCAGGCCGGAGCTTGACGCCAGCCTGCTGCTGATCCCGCGGGTAGGTTTCCTGCCGCCGGATGATGCACGGGTGGTGGGGACCATCGACGCCATCCAGCGCGAGCTCACGGAAGACGGGTTTGTGCTGCGCTACCGTCCCGCAGACAGCGACGACGGCCTGCCGGGGGACGAAGGGGTGTTCCTGGCCTGCTCCTTTTGGCTGGTTGAGGCGCTTCTGGGGGCGGGCCGCGCCGACGAGGCCACGGAACTCTTTGAACGGCTGCTCGAGCTCCGCAACGACGTGGGGCTGCTCAGCGAGGAATGGGCGGTGGGGGCCAAACGGCAGCTGGGCAACACACCGCAGGCTTTCAGCCACTTCGCGCTTGTGACAAGCGCCCTCGCGCTGCATCAGGAGATGGTGCGCCGGAGTGATCTCCCGATTCCGCCGGAAGCGGGAGCGGAGTCAGAGAGGGTAGGACAGTGAGGCCTTGGGGTGCTTGGCTCTTAAACTACGCTAAAGAGCTAAGTACACTTACTAATATTTGTGGAGTGCTTCCAGAAAGCATCTTCCCGCGAGAGAACGAGGGGTGGTACTAATGGCCGGACATTTTGAGCTGGTTGATGCGCCTGACGGCGGCTACCGGGTGAGGATGCTGGACGGCGCAGGGAGCCTGATCGCCATCTCGGTGACTTTTCCATCCAAACGGGCCGCCGTGGCCGGCATTGCAATGGCCCGCGAGATTGCCGGTACGGGGCTGATCAGGGACTGCAGCAGCGACGGCGCTGGGGCAGTCATCCCCGATCGGACCCGTCCGGCGTCCGCGCCGAAGGACAGGGAGCGGACCGTGCCACACAGCAGGAAGGCGTCCAAGACCAAGCGCGCGGCAGTCCGGTGATGGCCCCGCAGAGTCATGGCCCCGCCACGTGGTGGCGGGGAGCCGTCCTTTTTGACGTTGATGGGACGCTGGTGGACTCCGCCTACGTCCACACGCTGGCGTGGTGGCAGGCATTCCGCCAGCACCAGCACGACGTTCCCATGGCAGCCATCCACTGGTGCGTCGGAATGGGTGGCGACCGGTTGGTGGATGCCCTCCTTCCGGCAGGCCGGGACCGTGATGCCGACGCCGCCATCCTGGCCAGCCATGCGGCGATTTTCGCCATGAGCTGGCCGTCGCTGCGCGCGTTCGACGGCGCCAAGGACCTGCTTGCCCAGTGCCACGCCGGCGGACTCGCCGTCGCCCTGGCATCGTCCGCGCGCCGGGAGGACTTGGCTGCCAACCGCAAGGCGCTCGCAGCGGATGCCCTTATCCATGCGGCTACCAGCTCCAACGATGCCCAAGAAAGCAAGCCCGCCCCAGACATCCTGGTGGCAGCTCTGGAAGCGGTCCGCGTTCCGGCTGCCGGCGCGGTGTTTGTGGGGGATGCGGTGTGGGATATGAAAGCCGCCGCCGCGCTGGGGATGCCCGCCATCGGCGTCACCTGCGGCGGCAGGAGCGCCGCTGAACTTCAAGCGGGCGCCGGAGAGGTCTACGCCGGCCCCCGGGATCTGCTCGATAACCTGCAGGCAAGTGCCATCGGCAAACTGCTAGCGCTGCCGGCCTGACCACGGCCCACCCCTCCCCCCGAGGCTCCTCGCCCACCCCCACGTCCTTCCCCACTCACCTCCTTTCCCTACCCACCCAGACCCGTCGCCCTCTCTCCGAGTTTTTGTCCAGATAATGCCCAAAATCTCGCCTGTTACGCGCATTATCTGGACAAAAACTCCGGGGCGGGGAAGTCGTCCTGTGGATAACTCTCTGTGGGCCGGCGGGTCGTGCCTCAATTGAACATGAGCAGATTGACGCCCCTCCCGGAAGAGATCGGCGCGCGGCCATTCACCCTCGCCGAGGCCGCCTCGGCGGGTATTCCCGCGATTCGGCTGCTCAAAGACGACCTTCACCGGCCAAGCCGCGGAATTAGAGTGCCAAGGTCAGGGGACCACACCCTCCAAGAGCTGGTCAGGTCCCACACCCAGCTGGATGAGGACACGTTCGCCAGTCTGCTGACGGCAGCAGAGGTTCTCGGCGTTCCACTGCCGCCATGGGGCCAGTTCAGGCCCGACGACGGCGGCCCGGTGACCGCCGTCGTCGAACCTGTTCCCTGGGGTAAGAAAAGCGGCCCCCACTTCCGGGAGCCCGGCCGCTTCCTGCACCTTTCGCGCCGAAATGCCGCGACGCTGCCCCGGCGGAGGGGCGTTGCCGGGCATCGGCTCCGGATCCGCGACGGCGACGTCATCAGCGTCGACGGGCTTCGGGTGACTTCGCCTGCCCGGACGTGGGTGGATCTGGGGTCGGTCCTACCACTGGAGGATCTCATTGTGGCCGGCGACGCGATTGTCAGCGAGCACGCTAGGACTTTCGGCTCGCCAAAAGTGGCGATGGTTCCTTTGCCCGTGCTCCGGACGTTCGTGGAAAAGGCGAACGGCATTCACGGTGTGCGCAAGGCCCGGATCGCGCTCGAATCCCTGCGTGTCGGCGTTGACTCACCCCCGGAAACCGTTCTGCGCCTGATGCTGGACGACGCCGGGCTCCCTGAGTTCCTGCCGAACTTTCCCGTTGACGACGTCCTGGGCCGGCCAGTGTGGACCGATCTTGGCAACGCCCGGTTCCGGACTTGTATTGAATACGAGGGCCTGCATCATCTGACGCCAGACCAGCAGGCCTTGGACGCCTACCGCGATCAGCGGGTTACCGACGCGGGGTGGCGGCAGGTGAAGATCAACAAAATCGACATGGACCATGGCTCCGGCTGGGTGGTATCCCGGGTGAAGCAGGCACTCCGGAAACAGGGCTGGCAGCGTTAGGAGTTTTTGGGCATATAACTCGCTAAATACCGTCCGGAAGGACCAATAAGTGGACAAAAACTCGGGAAGGGGAGGGAGGTTATAGCGGCAGGAGGGCTGACAGGTCCGCGCGCAGTCCGGACGCTGCCACCCGGTGCGCAGCTACTGCGTCCGCCCACGTCAACTGGCCGGTCACCATCCCCAGCCAGGTGGCGGCGTCGCACTCGATCACGTTCGGCGGGGTGCCTCGGGTGTGCCGCGGCCCCTCCACGCACTGGGTGACGCCGAACGGCGGCACCCGCACCTCCACCGAATTGCCCGGCGCCCGCGCGGTCACCTCCTCCAGCGAGTAGCGCACGGCTGTGGCGGTGAGACTGCGGGGGGGCGGAGCGTCCGACGGCGACGCGGCAGCCTCCTGCCACGCGGCCAGTGCCGCGGTGCCTTCTTCAATGCCGATCCGTCGGCGCGCAACAGCCATCAGTCGAGCAGTGCGGACACGGCAGTGCCCAGGCGGATCTTGCCCACTGGATGGCCGCCGCCCATTACGGGGGCTACGACTTTTTCCAGGACGCTGGACACTCCCGGAATATCCACCGCGCCGGCGGCTGCGAGGAGCGTCAGGCCCACCAGGGAGGTGGCCCTCAGGTTCCCGTCCAGCATTTTGAGGGCCACCGAGACACCCTGGGGTGTGGCCATGGCCAGGACGCCCTCGGCGCCGATCTTGGCAATGATGCCCAGCTCGTCCATCACCACGGTGTTGGCCTCGCCGCGGCCCTGGACCGCCCACGGGTAGTCGAGCATGGACGTGGTAACGGTGGCGGCGCGGGCGTTGGAGTTCTTGTCTCCCGGCGCCTTGGCCAGCAGCGAATAGGCGCGGGCCAGTCCGGTCAGCGAAATGGCGGCAACCGGGGCCCCGCATCCGTCAATGCCCAGGTGCGCGATCTGTTCGCCGCTGTATTCTTCGATTACGCTGCGGACGCGCTGCTGCAGCGGATGGTTCGGCTCGAGGTAGCTGTGGGTATCCCAGCCGTTTTCCGTGCAGGCCCACAGGAAAGCAGCGTGCTTCCCGGAGCAATTGAAAGCGAGTTTGGACCGGCCGCGATCGGAGCGCAGCATCCAGTTCCGGGCCGTCTCGTCCTGGGGCCAGGCAGCGGGGCACTGCAGCTGTTCTTCCTTCACACCGGCGGCCTTGAGCATTCCCTCAACCACATCCATGTGGTCCAGGGAGCCCACGTGGCTGCCGCAGGCCAGTGCCACCTGCGCGCCGCGCAGCGGGACCCCGGACTGCATGGACGCCAGCGCCTGCAGCGGTTTGAGCGAGGAGCGGGCGTAGATCGGAGTTCTGACGTCACCCAGTTCTGTGACTACGCTGCCGTCGGCGGAAAGAACGACGGCGGAGCCGATGTGTCGGGACTCCACGAAGCCGCTGCGTTCAATAACGGCGAGTTCGACGGCGGAGTCCACGGTGAACGTGGCATGCGGGTTGTGCGGCATCCTGCCAGTCTAGGGCCCCTGGAGGGACAGCCCGGGGATTGTCCCGGGAAGGCCCGGCTACTCCACAGTGACCATGACAGACTGCCAGCCGGACGCGCCGTCGGGCACTGGATCGGCCCGCTGGTCGGTTTGTACCGCGCCGGTCCCGTCCGTTGCGCGGACCTTGATGTAGTGCGGCCCGGGTGTGGCCTCCCAGTCGAAAGACCACTGGCGCCAGGTGATAAGGGACGCCTCGCTGGACAGCACAGCCTCGGCCCAAGGGTTGTTGTCGATCTGGACCTCCACTTTGGTGATGCCGCGGGTCTGCGCCCACGCTGTCCCGCCGATCGCTACGCGGCCGGCCGGCACTTTGGCGAAGGATTTCGGGATCTCTACCCGGGCCATGGTCTTGATGGGCCCGCGCTCCGACCAGCCACGCTGCGTCCAGTAGGCCTTGTTGTCGGCGAACCGTGTCACTTCCAGGTCCACCACCCACTTGGTGGCGGAGACAAAACCGTACAGCCCCGGCACCACCATGCGCACCGGATAACCGTGTTCCAGTGGCAGCGGCTCGCCGTTCATACCGATCGCCAGCAGTGCGTCGCGGTCATCCAGCAGGACTTCCAACGGCGTGGAGGCACTGAAGCCATCGATCGACGTCGACAGCACCATGTCCGCTCCGTCCTGTGGCCGGGCCCGTTTGAGGACCTCGCGGAGGGGGAATCCCAGCCATTTTGCATTGCCGGCCAGGTTTCCGCCCACGGGATTGGAGACACAGGTAAGGGTCACGTGCGATTCGATGAGTTCAGCGTCGAGCAGGTCCTGGAAGGTAAGCCGGACTTCCTGTTCCACCATGCCGTGGACACGGAGTTCCCAGTCCGCGGCATTGATTTCGGGCACGCTGAGGGCTGTGTCGATCCGGTAGAACTCCCCATTGGGCGTGAGCCACGGGGTGACGCCTGCTGTCGGGGACTGGACGCCGGCAGGCACAGCTGCGGCAGCCTTGGCCGGCGTGGGCAGCTGCAGGGACTCGCGGGCCTTGGCGATGCTGCTGCGCGCAGAACTGAGCAGGCGTCCACCGGTGGCTGCAATCCCCGCCCCCACCAGTGTGGCGGTCGTGGCGGCGAAGAAACGGCGGCGGCTGCCGGCGGGCCGCCCAGGCTCCTCGGCCCCCGTGTCCGCAGGTGCTTCCGGCCAGGACTTTAGCCGCCAGAGTGGGGCAATCAGCAGCCTCAGCACTACCAGGCCAGCTACCGTGCCCAGGACGGTGGGGAGGGCATCGAGTGGTTTCACGCTGGCCCGCGTCACAACGCTGGCCACAATCACGGCGCCCATCAGCAGCACCCCGGCCACACCGAGGGCCCATTTGCGGTAGGCCGCCAGGCCCAGGACGCCGGCCAGCACGAGGATGGTCAGGCCCATCCCCGCGAACAGGGCGGCTTTGTCATTGGTGCCGAACGTTTCGACGGCAAAGTTCTTCATCCACAGCGGGGTGAAGTCGATGAACGTGGAGCCCAGGGCAATGACCGGGGTGGCCCGCGCCGTAAAGAACGCGCCGATCAGTTCAGCCACGGAGAGCACGACGGCGGCGGCAGCCACGCCTGCCAGGGCGGCCAGGGCAGCGGGTTCTTTGAGCCAGTTCAGGAGCTTCTTCATGGTGTGGATTCGTTGCGGACGGCAACAGGGATGGTTGTGCGGGGACACAGCTTTGGAACACACCCCTTAGGAAAGGGCAGGGTGCACAAAGTACCCTTGGGGACTGTGAAGGTACTCGTCATTGGCCCTGGAGGCCGCGAACACGCCATTGTCCGCTCCCTGCTCGCCGACCCCAACGTCTCCGAGGTTCATGCTGCTCCCGGCAACGCCGGCATCAGCAAGCTGGTCCCCACCCACAACATTGACGGGAATGATCCCGACGCCGTCGCGGCCCTCGCTGCCAAGCTCGGCGTGGACCTCGTTGTGGTCGGCCCCGAGGCGCCGCTTGCTGCCGGCGTGTCCGACGCCGTCCGCGAAGCCGGCATTCCAGTCTTCGGACCCAGCAAGGCAGCCGCCCAGCTGGAGGCCTCCAAGGCATTCGCCAAGGAGGTTATGGCCGCGGCGGACGTTCCCACGGCCATGGCCCTGGTGGCCACCAACGCCGAGGAAGCCGCCTCAGCCCTGGACACCTTCGGCGTACCCTACGTGGTGAAGGACGACGGACTGGCCGCCGGAAAGGGCGTGGTGGTCACCAAGAGCCGCGACGAAGCCCTGGCCCACGCCCAGACGTGCTTTGACGCCGGCGGCACCGTGGTGATCGAGGAATTCCTGGACGGCCCGGAAGTTTCCGTGTTTGTCCTCTGCGACGGCCGCAACACCGTGGCGCTGTCTCCGGCCCAGGACTTCAAACGCATCTTTGATAATGACGAAGGCCCCAACACCGGCGGGATGGGCGCGTACACCCCGCTTGAATGGGCCCCGGCCGGGCTGGTCCAGGAAGTCATCGACCGCGTGGCCCAGCCCACCGTGAACGAAATGGCCCACCGCGGCACCCCGTTCGTGGGCGTTCTTTTTGTTGGCCTGGCCCTGACGTCCCGCGGCACGCGCGTCATCGAGTTCAACGTCCGCTTCGGCGACCCCGAGACCCAGGCCGTGCTGGCCAGGCTCAAGACCCCGCTCGGTGCGCTGCTGCTGGCAGCCGCCAAGGGCGAACTGGACAAGGCAGACGAGCTGCGCTGGTCCAAGGAGACTGCAGTCGCCGTCGTCGTCGCGTCCGAAAACTACCCCGACACTCCGCGCACCGGAGACCGTATCCGGGGACTCAAGAAAGTGGATGCACTCGAGGGTGTGCATGTGATCCACGCCGGCACGGCGCTGGACGAGAACGGTAAAGTGATTTCCGCCGGTGGCCGCGTGCTCGCCGTGGTAGCCCTCGGCAGTGACCTGGTGGAGGCGCGGGAACGCGCGTACGACGGCGTGGAGCTGGTTCAGCTGGACGGCTCCCAGTTCCGGACGGACATTGGACGCAAGGCGACCCGTGGCGAGATCAAGGTTGTGTCCAACGCAACCGGAGCGCTGCCTGTCACGAAAGCGAAGGCATAACATGACCGCGAATCCCGCTCAGGAACCAGAAAAGCAGCGCGGCCTAAGCACGGCAACCCTTGAGCTGCCCGGCTGGACGCACGTCTATTCCGGCAAGGTCCGAGACCTGTACGAACCGGCGGATGACACCATCCGGGAACAGGTGGGCCAGGACTGTGTCCTGGTGGTTGCCAGCGACCGCATCAGCGCCTACGACCATGTCCTGGCGAGCGAGATCCCGGACAAAGGCCGGATCCTGACCCAGCTGAGCCTGTGGTGGTTCGACCAGCTGGACGTCGTGCACCACGTGCTCGCATCCACCGTGGAAGGCGGAGTTCCCGCGGCTGTTGAAGGCCGTGCGATGATCTGCAAGAAGCTGGACATGTTCCCCGTCGAATGCATCGCCCGCGGCTACCTCACCGGATCCGGGCTGCTGGAGTACATCGCCGCCGGGACGGTCTGCGAGATTCCGCTGCCCGAAGGCCTCGTGGACGGATCCCGGCTGGAGCAGGCCATCTTCACGCCGTCCGCCAAGGCCGAGGTGGGTGAACACGATGAGAACATCACCTACGACGACGTTGCAGCGATGGTGGGGGACGACATCGCAGGACGCCTCAGCGAACTGACCCTGAAGATCTATGCCGCTGCCGAGAAGGTCGCCCGCGAACGCGGCATCATCCTGGCCGATACCAAGGTGGAGTTCGGCTACGATACCGTGGCCGGTGCAATCACTCTGGGCGACGAGGTCCTCACCCCGGATTCGTCCCGTTTCTGGGATGCGGCCACCTACCAAGCCGGGCAGGCGCAGCCGTCCTACGACAAGCAGTACGTGCGCGACTGGCTGACCTCGGCTGAATCGGGCTGGGACCGTTCCTCAGATGTGCCACCGCCGGCGCTGCCCGAGGACGTTGTGGCCCGCACCCGCAGCAGGTACATCGAGGCGTACGAGAAACTGACCGGCCGGGCGTTCGCCTAACCGCTTCCGGCGTTAGCTGGCCTTGGAGTTTTTTGCTGCTGCTGCGGCGGCCCGCTGCTGGGCCAGGTTGATTTCCAGGATTGCGTCCAACGCCTGCTGGACGAGATCTTGGGCTCCGGCGGAGCTGAAGGCCTTTTGTGCTTCCTTCAGGTAGACGATCGCTTCCTCGGACTCGCCAGCGGCCTTGAGGGACTTTCCCAATAGGAGCGCAACCTCGCCGGCGGTGTGCTTGGCCAAGGCCTCGCGTTCCGCATGGATTTTGCGAAGTTTCTCTATGGCAGCCACGATGTCGCCGGTGAGGTACAGCCAGCGGGCGCGGATGAAGGCGACTTCGAGCTCATCGCTCTTCATCTCGTAGACGATGGAAAAAGCAAGCTCGGCCCGTTCAATCGAGGCCAGCGTCTCAGGCTCTACGATGCCGGCCTGCAGCCGGACGGCGGCAGACGCTTTGTTGAACCGGGCCCACAGTTCAATGTCATTGGCGGGGGAAAGAAGTTTCGCCGCCCGCTCGTGTTCCCTGACTCCTTCGGCGTAGTCATGCCGCATGAAGGCCACATTTCCCACTACCCAGGCCACCTCACCCGCAAGCTGGGGCATCGTATTTTCATCCACCTGGGCCACGAGCAGCTGGCAGTACTTCCACGATTCGTCTAGCCGACCGCTTTCTGCGAGGGCGCCGATGAGGACGCGTAAGGTGCCAATCACAACTACGGAACTTTGAGGCAGCTCCTCGGACAGCTTCGTGGCTTCCATTGCCAGGTCGACAGCGGCAGACAGCTGGCCCTGCCGCTGCAGGACAGCTGCAAGCATTTGGCGGGCACGCACGCCGAGCCCCACGGACTCCCTGGCCATCGGATGCTCAATGAGGCGCTCAGTGATGGCCTGGCACTCGAGCAGATCACCGTGCCGCACCAGGCATTCGGCCTGCATGTAGGTCATATTCCACCAGGCGCTGGTGTTCTTCCCTTCGAGGGCAATACTTGCTGCCGTGGCGGCATGGCTCGCGGCAAGCTCGTAATCGCGAAGGTCCCAGGCTTGCCGGGCGTAGAGCCCGGCGAGCACATATTCAGCGTCGCTGACCGAGATGGGTTGGCTCCACGCCTCCAAGGCCTTGGGTGCCAGTTCCAACCGACGGGCGAGTTCATCGATTACTTCGGCGGTAGGTTCGCGGCGGCCGGTCTCAAGGAGCGAAATGTAGCTGGGGGAATAGAGGTTCTTGCCGAGTTCGGCTTGTGTCAGCCCGCGCTCGAGTCGCTCGGCTCGAAGCTTTTCCCCGAATCCGTTACCCACGGGATTCCTCCTATTCCGGGCCGTCTTTGTACGCAAAGCTTGACACGCCCTGTGGGATCCATTTTACAATAAGTGTCAACAAGGACGTGCTGACTTTGTAACGAATCCGACTCGCATTGAGGAACTCACATGTTCAAGAAGATAGCGGCAGCCGCCGTCCTAGCCGGCGCACTGGCATTCTCCGCGGCGGCCCCAGCCGTCCTGTCCGCAGGTTCCATTTCAGACAGCAGGGGTGCAGCGGTTGCCAGCGGTAACTGGCCGAATCCCGTGTCCGAAAAGGTGAAGGTCGAGAAGGGCAAAAAGAGTACCGACACCACTTACACCACGCTCAGCGGTAACTGGCCCAACCCGGTGTAAGAAATCCTCTCAGGAGGCGGTAGCCCCGAAGTGTGGTCTCCATGCTTCGGGGCTATTTCTATGCCCGGCGAATAAGTCATGAGATACAAAAAGAGGGCCTCCCTGGGGAGACCCTCTTCTTGATTTGGTCGGGATGACAGGATTTGAACCTGCGACCTCGTCGTCCCGAACGACGCGCGCTACCAAGCTGCGCCACATCCCGATCCGCTGCAAAAGCAACTTTACAAGAATAGCGGATGCTTGGTCCGGATGCGAAATCGGCCGGCAGTCCCCACCTGTTCCCTACGTCACAGCCCTGATATGTAGGCGCGAATGTCAATAGTGCATGGGGAAGCGGGTCCCGGTCTGGTTGGCCCCGGGCCCGCTTCCTTTGGTGAGGGGTCCGGG
>NZ_JBEPPJ010000029.1:0-34647 GCF_040547265.1 Arthrobacter sp. UYCo732
TGCCCACGATTCTCCCAGCCGCCCCTACGAGGACATGGTTATTCTGTCGGCGTTTTAAGAATTAGGGCCTGTCATTTCTGACCCACGCACCTAGACGGGCGGTTCAGCCGCCAATCTGAGATCGCGGAGTTCGTCCTGGACTGCACGGGACGGCCAATAATCACCCGTCAGGTCCTGAATCCGGTTTTGATGCGCTGCCGGGAAGAGCTTCTCAAGCAGTCCTGCCGCGTGAAGGAGTGCGATCAGCGCACGGGTCCTGGGATCGGTTTCCGCGTGAGCAGTTTGTGCGGGTTCCGAATCCGCGGCAGAGGGACCGGACGCCGGCTCGGCCCGGCCATCGCTTAGCGCCGACTCAATCCTCTTCAGGAGCGCCGCCTCTGGAGCATGGTCCTTCTCCGGGTACCGCACGATCTTGAACACGCCGAGGTGCTTTTCGCCGACTTTATCCACGATGCCGCGAGAGGCCAGGCTCTCGTAGACACGTTGCACTTCGGCGCGACCCTCCAGCATTGAGACCCACCTTTCGGGAGAGTGCGGACGGGATTTGTGGCGGATGATCTCCAGCTCGTGCTGGAGATGCGTTTGCGGCTCTGTACCGGTGGCCCGGACATTTTTCCCCTGCAGTTCGATTGCGCCAAGCAGGTCCAGTTCGGCCAGGATTGCCCCCGCCACAGCGATCCTAAGTAAGTACGGCGGCAGCTCGGGTTCGCCGTCTATGTCATTCGTTGCCAGGATGAGGAAGGCCTCTGGAAGGCTTAGTTCCTCTGCCTTAGGTGTTTGAGCATCCATAAGATCATGCTCCCCCCGTCCGGCGTCCATCACAACCAGTCTCGATGATTCATCGAAAATGCCTGTGGAGGGCAACGAGTCCCCATTCCTTGGCCCGGGGTGCGAGTTTGAACCACGGTGACTGTGACAGGTTTGGATGGCCCCGGTGTGACGGTTGCAAGTGGCCCCGCCGCTGTCTGCTGGCAGGAAGCCGAGGCTTCGCGGCGGTGTCATGGACTAATCCCAATGTTGTTCGCTTAGCCGTGGGGTTCGGGTGTCAAGATTCTCGTGTGGAGTGTCGCGGGGTAGGTGCGGCGGTCGATGTCGCGGGCTTTGGCGCGGTATTTCGAGATCGCGCGTTTGATCACACGGGGCCGGGACCGTGTCCGGCGGGCCGGCAAGAGATCGTTCAGTACGGCGGCTCTGTCAAGCCCCGGGTTTGACACTTGGCCTATGCGTCTCCGCTCCCGGAGTGCGGGGGCAGCGGAGCCAGGGACGTTTGGGCGAGGATGATGGATAGGGGACCGGACTGGGTAGAGGCGGGGGCAGGGGTGCCGTTGTGTTCGAAGACTCCGGCGGCGGTCCATTCGGCGGTGCCGAGAAGGATGCCGGCGGCAGCGGTGGCAGTCCAGAGCCAGGGACGGCCATGCCGGTTCCCGGAGTCTGGCCGCATCGGAGCCTGCGCCGGGCCGGGACCCTGTTTCAGTGGCACTTCCGCCGCTTTTGGCCTAACGGCTGGCCTCCCCGGTGCGACAGGGGGACCGGCGGCGTGGTGGCTCAGGGGATCCGTCGCGAGGGTGGGTGAAAGCCCGAGGGCCTGGTGGACGGCGGCCCAGGTCTGGCCGCTGGGTACCTCGAGTTCGATACCCGCGAGGTCGAGGGCGGCAATGTGCACGGTGTGTTGCAGGCCTCTGAGGGTTTCGCAGCACTCCGGGCAACTGGCGAGGTGGTCTGCGCCGGCGGGTGTGCCCAGAGGCTCGCGCAGAGCGAGCAGACTGAGAAGGTCCGCGTTAAGGTGTTCCATGTTCCACCTCCAGGCGAGTCCGCAAACGGGTGAGGCTGCGCCGGATGTGGCTTTTGACGGTACCGAGCGGCAGGTTCAGACGCGATGAGATCTGTTCGTGGGTCAGGTCTTCGTAGAACGCCAGCCGCATTATTGCCTGCTGTGGATCCCCTAAGTGCTCCAATTCATCGTCTAGGGCCACACGGTCGGCTAGGGCCTCAACACCCCCCGCGTCCGGGCCGGGAGCGGGGACACTAACCAGGTGAATGGCCGCTTGTTCCAGATGGCGCTGGCGGGAGCGAGCGGACAGTGCGTCGGAAATGGCATTGCGCGTGATTCCGATCAGCCACGCCGGCAACCGCGCCGCCTCAGGGCGGTAACTGGTCCGTGATTTCCACGCCCGGATGAAGACCTCCTGGGTTACGTCATCGGCTGCGGGCTCTCCCAGGGATCTGAGCGCCAGCGTGTAAACCAGCGGGCTCAGCCTCCGGTACGCCTCCGCGAGGACGCGTTCGTCGCCCCCGGCAAACGCGTGGTCGAGGCTGGCGTCCCATTCGTGCGTGGCGGTAGCATCCAGCGGGTGCTCCTTTGAGCGTCGATGCCCTTGTTGAAGCACATTATGCCGCTCCCGCCGGCGATCCGCCATGGTTGAACGGCGTGGGCGGCCCGGAATGTCACCGTGCGCGTGCCAGTGGGGCCGCTGTCGACACGGCCCCACCGGGTGACCGAAGGGATGGCTGCGAGAGCTCCCGAGGGCTACTACTCGTGGTTGTCGTGCCCGCACAATGAGGAGTCCACGACCTGTACGGCGACTCCGAGGTTTTTCATGGCCAGGCTTCCCCAGGCATAGACGATGGTGTTTTTACCCTCGGTAATCTTGACGTCCGCGGGGCCGATCAGCGGGGCTGTGGTTCCCGCGGCTGCTACCGTGGCGGAGACGGTTCCTGCCATGAGGGTGAGGACCTCCTCATCCGGGTTGGTGAGACCCTCAATAATCGTGGTCCCGCCGGCCAGGACATCGACGGCCGGGGCGGCGGCGACGTGCCGGACGGTCAGCTTGCCCTGTCCGTCCGGGCTGGCGGAGGTGTCATTGGTGAACAGCGTGGCCGTGGGGCTGCCGTCGGCGGCCAGATGCGCAACCGCAGTGTAGTCCTGGCCTGCTCCTAGGTCCACTGTGACCGGCCCGATCACTGGGTTGTCGGCGCTGGTAGCGTTGTCGCCGGTGATGGCAATCTCGTGGTCTCCGTCGGGGACGTTCAACGGCCCGGCCAACGTGCCCGGCTTGAAGTGATCCAGAGTGAGCTTGCCGTCAACCCAGACGTCCACGGTAAGACCCGGGACTCCATGGAGGACGGACAGTTTGGCCGTGCCGTCGTCGCGGTGATGCCAGGTGCCAGCCTGGGCCGGGCCGGCCAAGGCCAGTACTGCCAGCATTGTCATCGCTCCGGCGGCTGCAGAGAGTGTCTTGCGCATTCCAACTCCTCATCGAGGCCCGCATAGGGGCTGTGGTTGTGCTTACACCCTTACTACCGGCCGAAGGCCACTCCCGGATGCACCTGCACGGAAATTTCTTTGGCTTGCCCTGGCCGCTCCAGGGATTGTCTGTGTCTTCGTCAGGGGACCACGATGGTCGCCCCGGCGGTCAAGAAGTCACAGGGGCCGCAGGGTCAGGTCCCCGACAGTGAGTTTGGGTCACTGCGTGTGGCGCTGCCGACGGTGGTGGCCAGCACAGGCGCAGCCGCCGCGATGGCCAACGTCAAAGCGGCGGCGGCCCTCGCGTGCTCAGGTGGCAGTAGACGGTGGCGCGGCTGGCCCCAACGCACTTCCCGATGTCGGCCGCGGCCATAGCGGCCCTGGTGCGCTCGGCCAGCTGCTCGACCTCGAGCTGGGCGAACGCGGACATGACGGTAAGCGTGGCCTGCCCATGTGCCGCGTTGTGCTGATGCCTTCGGTTACGCACCTGCGGTGCTGGAGCAGCAGGTGCCTGGTAGTCCGGTACACCGCCACCTCCGCCGCTGCCATCGGAAGCCACGAACTGGTCTGACGAGGACCGAATGCGACGCCACGGAGGGCTGGAATGGGCGCGTAGCCCACGATTTAAGTTTCTGCGGGGCACCCCAACCGGACGCCCGCGGCCATGGAAAAGCGCTGAGCTGGACCGCCACATAGCTCTGACAAGACAACGCCAAATACCGCCGCGATTCAACGTCGAACAGTACGAGCTCGTAAACTCTGCTCCTCAGTAGAGAGCCCGTAGGCTAGCCAGCGGCCGTCTCCCCTGAAGGGGAACCCTGAGCTGGGCCAATCGGACCTCAGCCCGCAGATTAGAGGTTCCCTCGGGGCTGGATGGATCGCCTCAGGGCTGGGTGCGCCCGGGGCGTGACCGGTAGGTCTGGCCGGGGTTGAGGGGAATCCCGTCGAAGAGCTGCTGGATGGTCACTAGGTGGTATCCCTGGCTCTGAAGGTTACTCATGAGCTCTGCCTGGCCTG
Source organism: Arthrobacter sp. UYCo732 (assembly GCF_040547265.1). NCBI lineage: Bacteria > Bacillati > Actinomycetota > Actinomycetes > Micrococcales > Micrococcaceae > Arthrobacter > Arthrobacter sp. UYCo732. The sequence goes on from NZ_JBEPPJ010000029.1 coordinate 4,262, forward strand.
CGATGGTCGTGGGGTGAACGTCGTGCATGATCACGACCGCGCCGGGGGTGATTTCCTTGAGCACTTTGGGAACGAAAATGGCCGGGTTCTTGCTCAGCCAATCCTGCGAGTCGACTGACCAGAGCATCAGCGGCATTCCGACGGTCCCCTGCACGGCGGCGTTGGTCGCCCCGTAGGGCGGGCGCATGAATGTCGGCGCGATACCGGCGGCGGCCTTGATGACCGCGCCGGTCCGGTCGATTTCACTCTTGATTGTCGCGGCAGAGAGCCTGGTCAGGTTGGGATGGCTGTAGGTGTGGTTGCCGAGGGCGTGGCCCGCGTCGGAGACCTGCTTGGCGATGCCCGGATTCTTGGAGGCGTTGACGCCCTGCATGAAGAAGGTTGCCATCGCGTTCTTCTCTCGGAGGATGCTTAGCAGTTGCGGCGTCGTTTTCGGTTCCGGGCCGTCATCGTAGGTCAGGGCGGCACAGGGGACCAGGTCGCAGTTGACGTGCTTCAGTCCGGCTGCCGTGGCGGGTGGAACTGCCACCGGGGCCTGGGAGCGGACCTGATCCAAGACCTTGCGCCCGAAGTCGCTCAAGGCATTCCCGGTCTCGCTCGTGCCGATGGTGACCATGGCCGCCTGCGCAAGATGGTCGTGAATGCCTTTGGCTGGGGTGCTGACCTGCATGGTCCCTTCCGGATCCAGGAGCAGATCCTGCAGGATCCCGCCCTCGGGCGGCGGCACGGCTCCTTGGTCTGCTGCCGACGATACGACGATGGCCCGGATGCCAGGGATGCCGTCGGGGCGCAGCAGGTCGGTCGCATTGTGTACTTCTCCGGTGCTCGTATCGGCGTAGATAGTACGGGAAGTGTTCGTCCGAGAACCGTCCGCGGCGCTGTCCTGTTCGGATTCGCGGAGCACGATCACCGTTCCGGAGGCCTTTACGGGCTGTGCCGTCAGCGTGATTCTGGGGCCGGATCCGGCTGGCTTGCCAGTGTTCAGTGTCATCGCCGGCCGGTAGTGCCCCATCTTGGCGTCCAAGACGCCGAGCAGCCAGGAATCCAGTTGGGCGTTCAGTCCCGGCATTCCGTCGATGTAGGTCCAGGACGCCGTCACCGGCAGCGGGGTGGCGACGGTCAGGGACATGGAATAGGCGTTCGGGATGCTCAGTGGAGCCGGTGGCGGCGGACCAGTTGCCGGCGAAACAGTTACCGGCGCGTGGGCTGTGGACGCGGTCGTGCCGTTCGCCGCTCCGGTGATCCCGGTCGTGATTCCTTCGCCGCAGCAAAGGAGCGCGAGAACAGTGAGCAGGCCCAGCGCCGTGCGCCGGAACGAGGAGGCCTTGGGGCCGACCCGCGGGTAAGAAAGGTGTCTCATTAGACGGGCTTCTTCCCTGGACTCGCATGACTTCTCTATTGGCCGCGCGGAAGGAACAGCCAAACAAAATCTTACCCACACCGCACACCCGGACCCTCCACGGCGCGGTGTTTCCGATGAAGGGAGGAGATCACGGACCCGTCGGCGGTGTTCAGGGCCGCGAAGAGGGTCGTGGTTCCTGCCGGACGTAGTCGTGGGTTCGCTTCTCGGGCATCATCGGGAACGCCGGCTGGGAACCGGCCAGCGACTGGACGTGGGATTTCTCGTCCACGCGGAGCACCACGGTCGATTCCGGCGGGTTCAGGTAGGGGCGCTGCGGGCTGAAATCCTGGTCCGTGGCCTGTCTTGGGCGCTTCACGGGGTTTCTGGCCGTCGTTCAGGCCGGTTTCCGCGTGACAACGTCGGGCGGGCATCGTTAAGGGAGTTGTACCGCCAGCCGATACCCAGGTCCCGGCCGGCCCCTGTGATGTGCAGCAGTTGCCCGGCCAGGACCACGCTGCCGTTTGTCGGGGTCCACTAGATCGCCGTCCTGTCGGTCAGGTGCCGTGTCACCATCGATGCCGCGGACCGGTTCCCGGACTTGATCCCGTCAGGCGCCGACGCCGGCGGCAACACCATCGGCCCCATGCCCAGTGCCGGGGCGGCCGAGACTTCCACACCCGATATCCGGTGCGGTGCGCTGGCCGGTGCCCGACCCGGCGGCTTCACTGTCACTGGTGCAGCCGCGCCGGCCTGCGCAGCAAGACCGCTCAGAACCACAGCGGAAAGAATAAGACCTGACAAAAGTGACCGTAAAGCAGCCATGCTGCGCCCCCAATTTGATGTGCTCCCCAGTGAGCAACTCGCGCTCCCCAGTGAGCACAGGATGATCATCTGCGACAGGACTCCCAGAAGGCACGGGGCTTGAGGACCAATGCTCGGGAAAGTCCCGCTAAGCCGATCCCGCGCGGTAACGATGGGTGCCTCGGTTCGTTGAGACTGTATGGCTAAACATGAATATCTGACTGCGGCCGAGGAGGCCTGGTACGGGCGATTCGAAGCGCAGACGACTACGTCTAGAGGGGGAGGGAGGATCTGAATTGTGGCTGGGCGTAGGGTGGGTTAGACGATAGGAGCACTTCATGAAGAAAATCCTCATGGTACTGACCAGCGTTTCCGAGATCGGCGATACGGGCGAAAAGACCGGCTACAACGTGGCCGAAGCTGCCCATCCGTGGAAGGTCTTCAAGGATTCCGGGCATTTCGTCGACTTCGCGTCCATCCAGGGCGGCCAGCCCCCGCGCGACGAGGTGGACTCAGAAGATCCCATCCAGGTCGCGTTCACGGAGGACGAGACCACGCGCGCCGGTCTCTACAACACTGCCCGCGTCGACGTCGTCGATCCGGACCAGTACGACGGAGTCTTCCTCGTGGGCGGCCATGGCACCATGTGGGACTTCCCGGACAGCGAAGGCTTGCAGAATCTGGTGGCCAGCGTCTACAACGCCGGCGGCTTGGTGGGCGCGGTCTGCCACGGACCGGCCGGCCTGCTGAACGTGGAGTTAGAGAACGGGCTTCGCCTCGTCGAGGGCCGGAAGGTGGCCGCCTTCACCAACGAAGAGGAGGTTGCCGCTGGGAAAGACAAGGTCATTCCGTTCTTTTTGGCAGACCGCCTTGAGGAACAGGGCGCCACTCACGTCTCCGCTGATGTCTTTGAGGAGAAGATCGTGGTTGACGACCGGCTTGTGACCGGCCAGAACCCGGCTTCAGCCGCCGGCGTGGCCAAGGAGATGGAGAAGCTCTTCGCAGAGGTCATCCACCAGGAAAAAGCCGAGGAACAGCACGAGACGGAGGCTCTGCGCGCCGAAAAGGACGCCGCGAAGAACGCCAAAAATCCTGCTGCGGCCGGCACCGAGCACTAACGCCCGCAGCGCACTGAAACTGGCGGCCGCCCCGGCGACGGGGTGGCCGTCAGTTGTCGTAGGTGCGCCGGCAACCGCACTGTTCAACGCATCGCCGACCTGATTCAGGTTCCGCGCTCCACGATCTACGGCCACCTCAACAAATCAAACATCGGACGACGGCCCACGCTTACTGGGGTCCGGCGTAACAGCAGCTGCGGCCCAGAACCCCTGACATCTGGCCCCACCGGATTAGGGTGACTTTCCCGAGCGTTGGTCCTCAAGCCCCATTTAATCCGCCCTCAACTAACGCCGGAAAGTGTCTCGTAGAGGGCCCCCCAAAAGAGACACCCAAGCCGCCATTCCCGACTAACAGTCACAGCGTGTTGCCGGCAGGGGTGTGGGTAGATGGTCGTTTTCCGACACCCCTTAATGCCCGGTGTCGTTCCCGTTGCCTCTCAGGCTCTTTTCTTAGCCTGTATCCACCGATCCGGTTCGGGGTCGTGCTGAATCCTGAAATTTGCCGGGTTTGTGTTGTGGGCGGGAGTCATCGACCGGCCTCGCTGTCGGTGGCGTTCCACATTGTGTTCCTGGTTGCGCCGGACCGGCTGGATGGTCGGGTCTACGCTGTTTGCGGTGGTGCGTGGGTGGCGGTGAAGAGGTTTTCCCACCCGAATGCCAGGGCCAGGACTCTGGCATTCGGAGCCGTATTTGTCGGGCGCTGGAAGCGATCCGGGCCGGGACGTTGATGAGCCTGCGGGGAACGGCGGGAGGCCCCATGTGGTGGACAGGTGAAGGCGCCGGACGTCGTTCCGGGATATCCACCGCTGTGCTCGTCAGGGACCGGACCTATCTGGTCGATTGCGGGCACGGCGTGGGCCGTCAACTGATGCTGGCAGGAATCGGCATTTCGTCCATTAAGGGTATTTTCCTGACTCACCTGCATTCGGATCACACGATCGATCTCGGCTCTCTGGCGATTTTCGGGTTGTACGAGCTGTCCAGGGGTGACCGTATCAAGGTGCTGGGGCCCGGAGACAGAGGGCTGCTCCCGGCCGTGTCTGAACGGGCGATCCAAGCACCCGAACCAATTTTTCCGGCAAGACCAACGCCGGGCACAGTCTCCCTTTTCGATTCCATCATGCAGGGCTACGCCACGGATCTGAACGACAGGATCTTTGACACCCTCCGACCCTCACCCTACGAGTTCTTCGACGTCGAAGATATCAGCGTGCCGGAGGGAATTGGATACCACCCCAATACCAACCCCACCCCTGACATGAAACCCTTCGAGATCTTCGCTGACGAGGTTGTGACGGTAACGGCAACCCTGGTCCGGCATGCACCCATAGCACCAGCATTCGCCTTCCGGTTTGACACCGCCGAAGGGTCCGTAACCATCTCCGGAGACACCGGCCCTTGCCGCAACCTCGTACGCCTGGCCGCAGGAACCGATCTGCTGCTGCATGAAGCCATTGACGTTGACTGGATCTACCGCGACCGGCCCGGAGTCCCGGCGGACTCCGTGCAGGCCGCAATCGACCACCACAACAACGCACACACCTCTGTCGCGGACTGCGTCCGGATTGCTACCGAAGCCGGCGCCAAAGCCCTGGCCCTTCACCATCTGGTTCCAGGGACCAGCCCCCGCGAAACCTGGCGGCTCGGAGCCCAAGGCTTCGACGGCACATATCTGGTACCAGACGACCTTGAAGAGATCTCGTTCGCCCGAAGTTCCGTAGCTCATCGGTAGCGGTAGGACTAAGCGATGACGCGCCGGTAAGGTTCTGGAAACCCACTGGCGCGTCCGGACCCAGCAATCCAATAAGTCTGACCGAGAGGCGCCAAAGTCCAACTAGAAGAAATTAACCCACCGACGAACGCAGGTTCCGTGGTGGCGCCCAGCACTACTAACCAAGCCAGCGATGACTGGAACGAGTCCAAGTAGCTGATCCCGACATTAGGAGGGCCGGCGTTCGATGGGCGACTTGCAACGACCCGAATTGAAGCGGCTACGACTGGCCATACCAGCAGCCATCCGGCGACAACGCTGAGGCTATGCTCCGTTTGGGTTCTCTTTAAGCTACGAATTGGCCACCATTTTCCGCTGACAGCTACATATCGTCACAGTGCACACCGGGCCAGCTTGGCCTTAGGCCCGTCTCAGTAACCGATCCTTTGCTGAGATGGCGAGTGGGCGAAGGCCGTGACTCGAGTGGACCGCAGACGACTGCCGAGGGAGGACCATGCTGGTGCAGGCGGCTTCTGAAGAATTGCCGTTAGTGCAGGGGACTGTTGACGTCGGCGTGTCAGAAGTCCTTTGCACCGGGGCCGTTCTTCCGCATGGCCTGGTGCAGACACTTCTGCAAATGACATTTCAGCACTGAATCGGCAAGGCGAAATGACTGGTCAGTAAGGGTCCTCATTGACGCGCCCAGGCGAGAGTCCCCAGCCCCGCCGGCCGGGGCCGGCAACCGAAGGTTGCCTATGGCGAAGGCGTCACGGACAGCGGTGGAAGGCTGCGATCAAGGCCGCAACGATCAGGCCCGACCAGCAGACCTGACCCTGCCGCTGGCAGGGTCAGGTCTGCGATTATGGTCTGGACCGATCATCGAGCCGAGACCGATGGCGGGCGCATCCAATATGCCCAGCCGACGCCGTCCATACGGAAGAGGACTGAGCGCCCTACGTCAGCTGCCCGACCGATGAGATGTTCTTGCCCGCCCTCGTCGATCGCCTCAGGATGAATGCGCCTCAGCTGCCGCCGCTCCTCTTGAGTTTTCCGTTGACGCCGTCAGGGAAGAATCCGCCGGATTCTACCGATTCCGCGGTCAGGTAGGCGATGTTCAGGACCTGCGCGGGGGTACGGCTGAAAGCCAGGGCGTTAGCGTCGGCGGGCACGAGGTTGGCTACCTCGTCGGTTCCGATGCCCTGATCAAGGTCCGTTGTGCCGTCGAGGCTGTCGCGGGCGTCCGAGATGGCCTGCGCGGGTTCCTGAAGGTCCAGGGCGTACATGGTGGTTCTGATAATGCCGGCGTGGTAAGCCTCCACGGCAAGGATGCCGGCAGCCGCCTCGAGGTAGGTCTTGTTGTCGATGAACGGGGCAGCACCCTTATAGGCCGTGACGCCGACGTCTTCAAAAATGAAAGCCCCGAGCAGGAAACTGGTTTCGTCCGCGAACGGGCTGAAGGTCTGGCCCGCGGTGATAAGTCCGGCGGCGAGAGCGGCGGCGGTAAAGCTTGCATCAAGATCGATCGGCGGGCGGGCCACCGCCGCTTTGCCCAACGCGCTGCGTAGGAACCGGACATGGGCCTCTTCATCTGCTGCGATCTCCACCGCGTACTTCTGGATCAGGCTGCCGGCGGTGAACGGGACCTGGCTGCCGCCGGTTACGCCGCCCTTCTTTCCCTTGCCGTCCGTGAGGCTGTCGGCCAGGCCTTCGCCCGTCACTGCACGCAGGTAAAATTCGGCCTCTAGGTATTCCAGGTTCAGTGCGAAGTTCAGGATTGCCGAATCACTGGGTCCTTCCTGATCGGTGTGGGCGGCTGCAGACGTGGCAGAGAGGAGCGCCACCGTGCCGCCGATGCCTGCTGCGCCCGCGGCCCGGAAAAGCCTGCGGCGGTCAAGGCTGTTTTCCGCGCTCCGGGCCATGGCGTTGGTAATGAATTTCTGGTCGAACATTCGGTTCTCCTGCCATTCAAATGTAATGGCGGGGGCAGGACTTACTCCTTTAGCGCACCCCAGCGCTGCGACACCCTCGTCGCCACGGCCTGACCGGCCATGATAACTGTCAGAGTACTATCCGCGACTACGCCGAGGATAGAGCCGAGTGTCATCCGGAAGTCGCCTGCGCTGGGTCTTGTGGGATTGCGGGGGCAGTGCAGGCGACTTCTGCTACCGAAACGTTTGAAGTCGCCCGCACCAAGCGCCACCGATGCTGGGTACAGGCGCCAGCGCCAGCGCGGCATAGGCGAAGATGAACGCCGCCGGCCCCTACCAGCTGGTGGTGCCGAAATAGTTCTGGAGCTCGCCGACCGACGGGAGTGTAAAGACCAGTGTCGCGGCGGCTGCGGCGGCGACGAGAACCACCGGTATTCCGAGCCGAATCACCGCCCGCCGCCGTCTGCCCGCTACAGCCACGTCACGGGGTGTCCCCGGCGCCGGCGGCAGGGGCCGGGTTTTCGTCCTCGGCGGTGTGGATGGCCCAGGCTGCGTTGACGAGGCCGATATGGCTGAAGGCCTGCGGGAAGTTTCCGAGCAGCTCGTTGCTGTCCGGCGCGACTTCTTCGGCCAGCAGGCCCAGGTCGGTGGCGAAGGCCGCGGCCCGTTCGAAGACGGTCCGGGCGCGCCGGGTCTGCCCGGCCAGGGCCAGGGCATGGGCCAGCCAGAAGGTGCACAGCAGGAACGTGCCTTCCTCCCCGGAGAGCCCGTCGTCGCCCTGGTACCGGTACACCAGGCCCCTGCTGTCGGTGAGCCGGTTCTCGATGGCGTCGATCGTTGCCAGCATCCGGGGATCATCGGCGGGCACGAACCCCACGATGGCGAGCATCAGGGCCGAGGCGTCGAGGTCCTCGGAGCCGTAGGCCTGGGTGTAGGCGTTGGCTGTCTCGTTCCAGCCGTTCGTGCGGATCGAGTCGGCCAGCAGGGCCCGGGTCTGCACCCAGTGGGGGACCCGGTCTTCCGCGTTCAGGATCCCGGCGAGGCCGATGGCCCGGTCCACGGCCACCCAGCACATCAGCTTTGAATGAAGGTAGTGCCGGGGTGCGCCGCGGACCTCCCAGATGCCCTGATCCGTGGACTGCCAGCGCGATGCTGCCGCGTCGGCCGCATCGGCAAGGAATTGCCGCGTCCCGGGCTCCAAATCGTCAAGGTACTCCGGGAGGGTGGCGGCGGCGTCGAGGAGTTCGCCGTAGACGTCGAGCTGGCGCTGGTCCCAGGCGCCGTTGCCCACCCGCACCGGGGCGCTGTCGCGCCAGCCGGGGAGGTGGGCCAGTTCGCGTTCGGTCAGGTCCCGTTCCCCGCCGATGCCGTACATGATCTGCAGCTCCTCGCCGTTGCTCAGCCGGCTGGCGGTTGCCGTCGCGAGGAACTGGAAAAATTTCCCGGCCTCGTCCGGACAGGCGGCCACCCATAGTGCCTGCAGGGTCATGCTGGCGTCCCGGATCCAGGTGTAGCGGTAGTCCCAGTTCCGGGTGCCGCCGGCGACCTCGGGCAGGGAGGTCGTTGGGGCGGCGACGATCGCGCCGGTCGGATAGAACGTCAGTGCCTGCAGGATCCGGCCGCTGGAAGCGACCAGGTCCTGCCAGGGTCCGTCGTAGTTTTGATGCAGCTGGGACCAGCTGTCCCAGCCCTCCAGCGTGTCCTCCAGCCGGCGGGCGATGTCCTCCTGGCTCCAGAACGCCGGCGGTACCGATCCGGCGTTCTGGTGGTGAAGCGCGAATCCCAGGGCGTCCCCGGCACGGAGAACCGGCTTCGCAATGGCCCGGCCATCGTCGAGTGCGAAGGGGACCGGGGTGGAGAAGGCCAGCACGTCGGCCCCGCCGCGGACCAGAAGGCCGCCGGGGGTTCCGTAGAGAAGAGGCCGGATCAGCCCGTATTCCGGCCGGGGCGCGAACGTCACCTCCATCTCGACTTCGCCGTCGATGCAGGCCACCTGGCGCAGCAATGTGCCGGGTGCCCCGGCGCCGAGTTCGTGGCCCCGGTTCCCGTCTCCCAGGACCAGGGCATCGGTCACTGTCAGGGTGCCGCCGGCTGTGGTGTGGACCGTCTCGAGGACCATCGTCGGGCCGAGGTACCGCCGGGTTGAGGAGTGTGGGGCCGCCGGCCGGATCGACCAGTAGCCCGCGTCCTCGCCCAGGATCCGTCCGAACACCGACGGGCTGTCAAAACGGGGGAAACACAGCCAGTCCACCGAACCCGCGGCGCTTACCAGCGCGGCGGAGCGGCAGTCCGAGAGCATGGCGTAGCTGGCGATGGGCTCACTGTTCATCGGGACACCCTTCCTGCTTCACGCGCAGATCATCCGCCTCAGCATGCTGACGGGGATCCTGGCGTGGACGGCAAGAGTCACGGCCGAGAGGACCTCGCCTCCCTGGAGGGCGCTGCGGGGGGCGGTGCTTCCGGCGTCCCCGGCCCGGGGATGCCGGCGCCGGGTGACCCGGCGCGCGGCTAGTGTGCTCAGGCGCAGGGAAACCATTGGGTAGCGGCGTTGGCGCGTGCGCGGTAATCACTGAATCGGCGGCGGACCTCGGCGATGGCCGCGGCCAGCGGGAAGATTTCGGCGGTGACGAGTTGGTCGGTGTCGTCGGCGCTGACGGGGTGCCAGTAGACGCCGTCGGCGGTGACGGTGACTTCGGGGATGAGCGATTCGATGGTCAGTTCCAGGCCTGCGTCAGCGTTGCCGCGGTGGGCGAGGGCACGGATGACCTGGTCAACGGGCGCGATGCCGAGGGAGTCGAGGAAGGTGTGGAACTGCTGGAGTTCGTTGTTCTGCCCGGCGGGCAGGGTTGCGGCGACCCTGACCCGGAATCCTTCGTCCTGCGCTATCTGGATGCCGGCCACGGCCCGGGCCCACGATCCGGTCCCGCGGTGGCTGTCGTGGGTGTCCGGGGTGGCGGAGTCGAGGCTGATCTGCAGCGCGAGCCTGGTGCGGTCCATCCTGCGCAGGCGTTCGAGCCGGTGGCCGCGGAAGAGCATCCCGTTGGTCAGCAGCGTGGTCGGCAGCGCTGCCGTGCATGCTTCCACGAGGTCATCGAGGTCCGGCAGCAGGAAGGGTTCCCCGCCGGTGAGCAGCAACTCGCTGACCCCGGCCCCGACGGCCTCGCCGGCCAGCCGGCGTACGCGGTCGATGCCCAGGGCCCGGCGGGCGGTCTGCGGTGAGGAACGGGCGCAGCAGTAGTCGCAGGCCAGGTTGCAGTCGAAGTTCGTGTACATCCATAGCCGGGTCCCTGGCATCTGCCCGGACGCCAGCGCGGCGAGCGGGTCGGGGGCGTGGCCGCGGCGGATGATGGCGGCCCCGTCGCGGACATCGAGGAGTTCGTTGCCTGTCCGGGCGCACCATGCGGCCACAGTCTGCGTAAGCGGGCCCTGCTCGCCGGGTCCCAGCGGCACGGTGACCGTGGCGCCGTCAGCCGCGGCGGCGAGGCGCTCGACCAGATCCAGGACCATGCCGTGGTTTACCATCGGGGCCCGATGCCTTGTTCGTGTACGGCTTCGAACAGCGATTCGTATCCTTCCAGCCGGGGGGCCACCCAGCGGCGGAGGCCTTCCATTTCCAGGATGGGCCGGTGTGAGGGGTTGTCCCAGTCCATCGCCAGCAGGTGCTCGACCCAGGGTGCGGAGCGCTCCTCGGAGAGGGCGGGCAGTGCGGTGAAGTTGCAGTGGCTGTAGAGCGGGGATTCCCAGAACACCTCGAGTGCCCCGGGCATCAGCTCCTCGCGTCCGATGGCTTCCCAGGTGTTGACGCCGATCGCGGCGGCATCTGCCTTGTCATCGAGGACCGCGCGCAGGGCATCGAGTTCGCTGCGGCCGGTGTCGCCGTGTTTGCCGACGTCGCTGTTGATCCGGAGTAGGTCCACGTCCCCGGTCCCGAGCCCCGCGCGGGTCAGGAAGTGGACAGGTAGGATCGCGGCCTGCGCCGAATCGCGGGACCCCAGCGCCAGTCGGCGGCCCTTTAGGTCCTCCAGGCCGCCCAGCCCGGTTCCGGCACGGGCCACGAACATTGTCCTGAACATGGTGTCGGTGTCCCGCATGGCCAGCGCCCGGCAGACGCCATTGGTCTGCGCGACGGTGCGGACCCAGGCCAGATTGGTGTTCCAGGCCAAGTCGATCGTGCCCTGAAGCAGCGAATCCACCTGCCGCCCGTAGTTGGAGAACAGCACGAAATCCATTTCGGCGGGGGTGCCGGCGAAGTAGTCCCGGATGCCCTCCCAGATGGTGACCACGTTGGGGGTGTAGGCGACTGAGCCCACGATCAGCGGGGCCTTCACGCCGGGGCCTGCGCCGTGACGGACGGCTGGCTCTCGAACAGGGGCTGTCCGGTGATGGCCCTGCCGTAGAAGTCGTAGAGCACGTCGGCGGTGGGGGCCATGACGTGGCCGGCCCGGGCGTCGCGGAAGTATCGGTCGATCTGCAGGTGTTCTGAGAACGCCGCGCCGCCGCAGACGCGCATCGCGGCGTCGGTGATGCGCAGGGCCGCGTCGTTGGCTGCCGCCTTCACCCCGAGCACGTGCAGCATGGTGTCCTCGCGCGGTTCGGCAAGCCGGCCAGCGGCCTGTGTGAGGTAGGCGGCGGTGGAGGCCAGCTCGATCGACATCCGGGCCAGCTGGGCACGGATGGTCGGCAGCGCCGAAAGGCTTTCGTCCAGATGTTCCAGCCGGGCGGCGCTCGTGTGCCGGATGGCGGCGTCTACCGCGGCCCGGGACAACCCGACCGACACGGCAGCGTTCCCCAGGTTGAACCACGGCAGCACCGTCTGAAGCATCAGGTCCAACCCGGCGCCGGCCGCACCGAGGCGGTAGCTCTCGGGCACCTCGGCGTCGAAGGTCATCGGGGTCGAGGCGTTGCCGCGCAGCCCCATGCCACGCCATCTCCCGGCCATCTCGACGCCGGGTGTGGACGCCGGGACCGCGAACAAATCAACGCCGTCGGCATCCGCCGTCAGCGTCGAGACGATATAGACATCGGCATGACCGGCAGAGGTCACCCAGCTCTTGACGGCGTTCAGCCGCACCCCCGCACCGTTGAGCCGTGCCCGGGACACGGGCGCCCAGAAATGCGACCTGGATCCGGCCTCCGAGAACGCCAGCGAACCCAGGGCCCTGCCACCGGCCAGATCGGCCACCACGTCCGGCAGACCCGGGGGTGGTGCGGCCGCCACCGGCATCGCGGCACTGACATGCATTAGATAGATCATCGCAGTCGACCCGCAAACCCCGGCCAGGGAACCCAGGACGTCGACCAGTTCGTGCGGGCCGCCACCGAGACCACCCGCCTCCGCCGGCAGCGTCAGCCCGAGCAACCCGGACTCCCGCAGGGCTGCGACGGCTTCCTCGGGGAACCGGGCATCGGCGTCGACGTCGCGGGCATGGCCCCCGGCAATGGCGAGTACCGGATCAAGCCGTGCGTTCAGGTTCATCATGTCTTCCTGTCTGTGGCCGTGGTGAGGGGACGCCGTGTCAGTCCGACGGCGAGCAGCCCGAACCCCAGACCGCCCATCAGCGCCAGGGTGGAACCATTCCCGCCGAGCCAATTGACTGCCTGGCCGGCCTGCAGCAGCTGAATCATCGCGGCCGCCACGAAACCGGCACCGGCCACGATCACGAGAACACGGAGGCCCAGCACCCCGCCGAGCACCGCGATCACCCCCAAAGCCACGATCACGATCAGGCCCGCACCGCGGACATCGATGAGGTCCAACGGCGCCGGTCCGCCGGTGGAGAAGGCAAACAGGGAGCCCAGCAGTGCGGCAGCGCCCAGGACAACCGTGGCCCGGTCGAAGCGATGCCCGGTCATGACAGCCTGGCCAAGAGCGCCCCAAGGCGTCCGGTGGATTTCTGCCAGCCGGGGCGCAGGACACCGTCGACCCCGAAGCTGCGCCCGGCGGCGGTGGCGAACACCGCGATGTGCGTAAGGATCATCAGATAGTAAGACCAGTGCCATTCGTTGGGTGCGTTCAGGACGGACAGCATGATCGCCAGCGACTGGGCCAAACCGACCGCCGCCCAGAACCGGGTGGCAAGCCCGATCAGCAGGAACGCACCGAGACCGGCCTCGATGAGCAGCGTCATCCACCCGAAAAAGGGGAAATTCGGCAGCACCACGTGTTCAACGAACCATGCATAAGGGGGGAATACCGGGCGGTCAACCGCGAAACGGGTGAAAAAATACAATCCCGTGTTCGCGTGCTCACCGAAGTCCGGGGGCACTTTCCACCCCACGTTCTGAATCCACAGCAGCGCCACACCGATCCGCAACGCGGCGACACCCCCACGGGCAAGCCGTGACTCCCCGCCCGCCTCAACGGGGGCGGCCGTCGTAGTAGCCATGAACGGCACCTTTCCCATGGCTACTATTAGGGACCCGCGGCCGGTGACGCGCAACATCAAAGTCCTTACATATCCCGAACGGCTTCCATATACATACGGCAGGCAGGGTGCCGGGGCGTATAGGCGTGGGCGGCTGGATCGACCAGGGGCGGGGACCAAGGCGCGAGAAACTGGGCGCTAAAGCCGTTTGGGAGTGTCAGATAACGATCGTTCGAGTACTTCCAGCTGAGAACGGTTGCCATCCTGGCGGCGGCTACACATCTGCTCGTCGTTGGAGAGGTAGCTGCGTTGGGCGGTGGCGCTCCGGGGTCGGAGATACCGGACACGCTCATACATTTTGCTTCCGCCTCAATCGGGAACGGGCCATCCCACCTGTGCTGGGCTGTGAGTGCTAAGAGGAATGGCGCTTTTTCACAGTCCTGGCACAGAGCCGAAAGGAAACCCGGTGGTAGAACGCAGGGAAAGTGAACCGATGGGCTTCGGCCTTCTTCGGACGATTTGTGCGTCTTCGACAGCCCGGCAACTGACCCGGCATCAGCGCGCGTGCGCCCTGACGTCCGCAGGCGCGGCCGGGGTGGCGGTCCCGGAAACATGCTAGCCGTGCCGGAGGAGTCCGAGGAGTAGAAGCAGCACGCCGGCGGCGGTCCAGAGTCCCAGGGCCAACCACTGGGGTGAGGTATCGGCCTGCGGGAAGTAGCTCAGGGAGCGCTGCAGCGTGGCAGACGAGTCGGGGACGAATCCTTGTCCGAGTGCGCCCCAGGGTTCCGGGAGGAATTCCAGCGGCGCGTTGGCTCGGCGAGTCCGACGATTACAGCGGCTGTCTCAGCCAGTCCCAGGCCGATCGCCGCCGCGTTGGCCAGGGCGTCGTTCTGCAGGAACCCGAACCAGCCCTGCAAGATGCCGGTAAGTAGGGCGCCGAAGGACACTGCGTGGATTCCAACGGCCGCGGGCTTGCGCCACGGGCCCAGGCACCATGAGCGTGATGATGATGCCGCCCAAGATGCCGCCGATCACCATCGGAAAGGCAGAAGCGGTGATGCCGACTCCCCGCGTGTCCGACGCCGCGAGCAGGGCCGCATCCGAGACGGTCACCTGCGGCACCGGCTTTCCCTGGAGGGCCGGGACGCCCTGCAGGACCTGCGCCTGGAGCTGCTGGTTCACGGCCGCGGTGAGCTGTCCGATCAGCTGGGCAGAGACGGGACTGAAGGCGGTGGAGTTGATGACCTCCGGCAGCAGGCCGGCGGCAGGGTTGCCGAGGACCACAGCACCTGCGGCCTTGCGCGTCTCCAGAAGTTCGACGGCGGCGACTCTGTCAGCCACTTCGCCGGCTATCTGGCGGCCTGGTACCGGGCAGCCGGTGCTTCTTCCGATGAGGCGCAGAACAACGCACTCACCGCCGCACCGGTGTATCTGGCCTTGGCGCAGGGGTTCATCCTGCAGTCCGCCATCATGGGGGACTTCGACATGGCCGGCTACTTTGAGGCCGTGGACCGGGTCACCCGTCTCGACACCGGAAGCAGCCCCGCCTGAACGTGGCGGATCCTGCCTGGGGCCGCTTCAGAAATCGGAAAAATCGTGTGCTAAGGGCGTGCTGTGGCAGGTATCCGCAGAGTTAGCTCAAGAAATGGAAGAGGACAACGCCCGGTTCGCCAAGGCGAACGCGTCACTTAGCGTCCGGAAGGGGAACCTCCATCGGGACGCCTCACCATTCTGAAAGCGGATGGTAGCGCGGCTCGTTTCCCACACCGGGACAGGCCCCGCGTCGACCTCTGCTGACGCTTCCGTAGCTCAGGCCCGCCGTGGAGGCCTGGTGAGGAGGAGCAGGATCGCCGAAGTCACGACAACGGCCGCGAAGACGGCGGCCAAGTGAATCCACAGTGCCGCACCGTTGTACATGGTCATACCGACTGTCAGCAGCGCGGCCGCCAGAAGCGCGGTGACCGCCTTGTTTTCTCGCCGAAGGCCGGCAAGAAGCAGCAGCGATGGAACGGCGTACCAGGTCACACTTGCCGGGCCCATCGCACTGATCTGGGTGATCACGGACGCGCTTCCCGGAATCACGCTAACCAGCGGCTCGAAGAACATCGAAGCGCAATGGAGAATCAGACCCGCCAGACCGGCCGCTGTCAGGCCCAGGTCCATGGGGGTGAGCTGGGTTGCCAGCCTTTTCGGGGGCAGTCCCGGTACCAGAAGCCGGGAGAGTAACAACGACAGGACAACGACGGCGAGCCCCACCACATACACAGTCGACATGTGCACAGACTACAGAGTGCGGCGCGAGGGAATGCGGTCTGCCCTCCATGATCCAACGGCTGCCATGCCCCATGCGATGAACACTCCTCCACTTCGCATCCACAACACGCGGCGCCCACGCCAAATACCTCTGCGATTCACAAATCTCTTCAACGAGCTGGCGGGTTTATAGCAGATACGGTCGTTTTGGGTCCGAGAAGATGAAACTTCAGCCGGCTGGACCAGCCTTGCAAAGCACGCGTGGGGAACGGTTCGATCACTTACGGCGCCTGATGTTGATGCTGGTGTTGGTTCGTGTCGCCTGCCTTCCGAAGGCCGGCGGTCTTCGCAAGGTAGCTCCAGGCCGGGGTGTTCAGGGTGTGCCAGGCCGAGTGGGCTTCCCTTGCGGTGTGCGCGGCAGCTTTGGCGTCGCCCGCACTGAGCGCCGCGGCCAGCCGCCCGGCGACTTCACTGAACAATTTCGCCTGCGGCCGGAGTTGGTCTGGCCAGGAAATGGAGGCGGCCGCGATCTGGGCGGCCCGTGCGCGGCTGGACCAAAACTCGTCGATGATGGGCGATTCTCCCCGGAGCTCCATGTCGATGCCATGGAAGCCAGCGCTGTCGATGTGGGAGAGGGCGGCGATCATGCCGACAACTTGGGTGGCGGTTTCGCCTGGATTGCTGTTGAGGGTCATTGGATTCTCCTTTCGGGGTTGTGGTGCTTCTGCATTGCCTGGTCGGCATCGGTTGCGGGCTGGAGCACTCCACGCTGCTTTCGCTGCCCGTACCGGGTCATGCCACGCGGTTTGTATATCGACAGCGCCGTTGCCACGAGCAAAACCCCCAGGGCGGAACCGGCCTGGACCACGACCTGAATTCTCAGCCCGCGGAGATTGGCACCGGACAATGTCGTTTCTGCCGCAGCGTCTGCAAGACCGCTAATTGGTCCCATGTGCACCAGCAAAACGACCGTAGCCAGAACGGTTATCAGGAGTTTAATCAAGACCCAGTAGTACCGGAACAAGCCCCAGGTGGTGCCCAGGGAAGAGACAACCCCGGTGAACAACGATGCGAGTGCCAACGGGACAAGGACAAACCAGCCTGTCAGCCCCATCGCGAGATAGGCGGCCCGCACGACCTGAGCATCCGGGCTGGTCAGACCGACGACGGCGAGAGCCAGGAAGGCAGCGACCCCGCCGAACCAGCCGACTGAGGAAAGGACATGCGCGGTGAGAGCGACCTTGCGGAGGCGGGGTGTCATGGTCATCACGGCGTGTGGCCGCCCATGCCGCCGCCGGCCAGGTGACTGATGACAAACAACAGAACCAGGACGACGGTGATGATTCCAAAAACCTTCACCCAGCGTGGTGCGCCGGCGACCGGTCCGCGACGACGCCTCACTCCGGTGTCGGGGTTGGAGCCATCACTGGTGTCGCGGTCAGGGGGCACGTTAGCCATGGAGGTATCCTCTTCTGCCGTGCGTTGTCTTATTCTGGGCTGGCACTACTTTATCGTGACACTCTGTCCTAATCAAGACATAGCGTCACGCCATCGCCGTCTCGTATATTGGGATGGTGCCGAAGCTGTGGAACGAGACAATCGAGGCGCACCGCGGTGCGGTGCGGGAGGCGATCCTGGACGCCGCGGCGGCCCTGGTGTCCGAACATGGGTTGCTGTCGGTGACCATGTCGCAGGTCGCCCAGGAGGCCGGTATCGGGCGCGCGACCCTCTACAAGTACTTCCCGAATGTCGAAGCAATACTTCTCGCCGGGCACGACCGGCAGGTTGCCGGCCACCTCGAACACCTCGCCGCGGTCACGCAGGCGGGAGGCGATGCGGGCCAGCAGTTGGAGGCAGTGCTCCACATTCACGCCCTGATGACCTACGAGCACCACAATTCGGCCATGGCCGCGATCATGCACCACGACGGTGCCCGGCAACGACAGGACATATTCATGCAGGACGTACTGCGTCGCGCCGCCGAATCCGGGGCTATCCGCGACGACATGGCACCACGGGAACTCGCAAGCTACTGTCTCCACGCCCTCACGGCGGCCGCAGAGTCGCCGTCGAGGGCAGCCGTGAATCGACTCGTCCAACTGACACTCGACAGCCTGCGACTGAGGTCCTGAGGCGCCGGCGCCGTCTACCTCTTCGACGACGGCGAAAACAGGGAGTCCGGGTTCGGCGCGAGACACAAGCAGTTTCAAGACCAAATTTGCATAATGCCTGCGCTCACAGCTTCCGGGAACACCAGGCCCGGTCCGCCCGGCTAGGGCTGCCAGTGGTTCCCTCTCTATCCGGGAAGGCGGCAGACTTGCACTGGCGACGTACACGCGACCACAAGGAGAATTCATGACCACCGCCATCTCAGTCATTGTCTTTGATGGCAACGAAACCCTGTCGGATATGTCGCCCATGGGGAACGCTTCAGCGAGGTGGGGGCGCCGGCTGAACTGGCCATACTCTGGTTCGCCATGCTGTTGCGTGACGGCTTCGCCCTGACGGCCAGCGGAGACAACGGATCGTTCGCCGCCATCGGGGCCGACGTACTCCGGGGACTTCTGACCGGGGTGGAGCTCAACCGCCCTCTCGCCGCGGCGGTCGAACATGTCATGGGCGGCATGAACGGCCTCGGGTACATCCGGATGTCTCCGAGGGGATCAGGGCCCTCACCGCTGCAGGGTTCCGGCTGATTACGCTCAGCAACGGCTCGGCCCAGATCGCCGGGAAGCTGTTCAGCGAGGCGGGGATCCGGGAGGCGTTTGAGTCGCTGCTTTCGGTCGAAGACGCGCCGCCCGTGCCGGACTGCGTACAGCGTGGATGAACAGGACCGGGGGTAGCCACCCGGGAAACTTTGAGGCTCCTGTCGTCATAGTCACAACCCTGACCGAACTTCCCGCGGCCCTGGCAGTGCACTGACGAGTACCTCACCCCCGCCCGGCGGTGCCCGGCTGCGGGTGACCGCCGCGCCCTGCCGCCGCCTGCTGGTTTGAAGGTGAAACCGCAGACCGGGTGGAAGGGGGCGGATGCTCCCTTCCACCTTCCCGGCGTCTCAGGCGGTCAGTTCCAACGACGGCGGGAAGGTCCAGCTCGGTGCCGGCGTAGTGGTTGAAGTAGTTGGTGAACAGGTTCGCCGCGATGTGCGCGACGCCTCGGACAGGCGGCCACACCCATCAAGGGCTCCGCCGGCGGACGCCCCGTCACCTACGACAAAGACGCTACAAACGGCCCACCGCCGTCGAGCGCAGTTCGAACACACTCAAGCAATGGCGATCCCTGGCCACCCGCTACGACAAACTGGCCCTCACGTACCGCTCAGCGACCGTTCTGCACGCCGTCGTCATCTGGAGCACCCTTTTTAGGAGACGCGCCCTAACTCCACAGAAGCAGATGGCTATACCGACATAGTGGTCTCAACAGTCTTTGGTTTCGGCGAAGCGAGTCCAGTTCAGCGACAGTCTTCGACAGGATCCAAGCGAGTTGTAGCGAGGTCGAGCTTGTCTACAACAGGGAAGGACTGGGGGAGCATGGGCCCCAGGCTCCGGTCCGGCTTAGAAGAGGCGAAGTGGCTTACGCTGCGGAGGGTTCTTAGCTCAGCGCAGTGCGCGTAACTTTTCGCGCGCTCTAGCAATTATTCCGCGCGTGCTTGTTGGCATCTTCGAGTTGGTGAACCGGCCCAAATTCTGGTCAAGCGCCGGCACTGTGGATATGTCAACGTGATTCAAGACCCGCTAGGACGGCTTGATCCAGGGCCACCCTCGATCCATGCTGATTAGCGCCAGTGAAGGTGCGGAGCACCGATAAGCAGTTCCCGACCATCGTCGCCACGGGTCTGATCCGGACGTAGCAGCATCTCTCTTTGGCCCTCGAGCGTGCTGCCCGGGCCCCAGCTGAACGACGATACGCGATGCCGGGTCCGCATGGATCTCCTCCTTAGGCGGATCTCTCCGTTGCAGTAAGCCTCTTGCCCCGGCGGAGCGCACTGTCCAGGTTCAGGTCTTGGCCAACCACCACAATGTCGGCCAGCATCCCTGCGCGCAGGTCACCAATGTGCGCGGTTCGTCCCAGGACCGCGGGGACGGCGGTCGCTGCCGTCACAGCCTGTTGCAGCGTAACTCCCGCGGCTACCGCGGTGCGGACAACATCCAGCAAGGTGGCGGTCCCGCCGGCGATGGCGCCGTTGCTGTCCAGCCGGGCTACTCCCTGACGGACAGTGACGGCGAGTGTCCCCAGCTGATACTGGTCGTCCTGCAGGCCGGTGGCTGCCATGGAATCGGTGACCAGGGCGATGTTTTCTGCGCCCACCAGGTCGACGACCAGCTTGACCGTGTCCGGGGCGCGGTGGACGCCGTCGGCGATCAGTTCCACTACGGCGTTCCCGGGGAGGGCCGCACCGAGGCTGGCGGCGACCGGGCCGGGGGCTCGGTGGTGCAGGCTGGGCATGGCGTTGAACAGGTGCGTTACCGTGGGCCGGAGGCGTCCCGCAGGAGCGGAAGGTCTGGCTAGGCCGTCCGCAGCGTTCGCTAGGAAATCGGCGGCAGTGGGATTGCTGGCCGCTGTGTGGCCAAGGGACGGAACGACGCTGTGCTGTGTCTGCAGGTCCACAAGTCCTGCGGCTCCGGGAAGTTCGGCCGCTAGCATTATGGACGTTAGGGATGGGCCGGCTGTCGCGAGCAGTGAGGACAGCAGGTGCAGGTCTGGTTCCAGCAGCAGGGTCGGGTCGTGGGCGCCGCACTGACCGGCGGCGAGGAAAGGGCCTTCCAAGTGGGAACCGGCAATCATTCTTTCATCGGTCTGCGCTCGCAGCGTCTTCAGGTTGCGGATCAGTTTTCCGGTGATGCGGTAACGAGGCTGGCGAGCAGGGTCGTGGTCCCCCGGCTGTGCAGGTAACGGGCAGCAGACCGGGAACCGTCGGCTGACCCCTCCGAGAAGTCAGAACCCAGTGCGCCGTGGCAGTGCAGGTCTACCAGGCCTGGTAACAGTATGCGTTCAGGCGTGTCGGCGGGACCTGGTTACCCGGGAAATTCCGACGCCGGGCCAGCGTAGGAGATGCGGTCGCCATCTACCGCTGTAAGGCCGTCGGCGATATCCATGCTTCCGGTGACCACACGGCCACGAAGGATCAGATTCTGGCTCATGTTAGAGGCCTCCCGTTGTCAGCGTTGTTGCTTTCTGGTGTTGCGGGAGCCGCGTCTGCGGTTTGTGCCGGGGCTGAGCCCGAAACGCCGTGCATGCGTGGTCTGGCGCACGCATGCGCGGCGGGGACGCCAGTCTCTACGAGCGGCGGCACGAGCTCAGAGTCCTTGCCACGTCGGTTTCCGCCCGAAGGTGTCCGTGTAGTAGTCCCGGTGGGTCAGGCGGGAGGCCGCTGCTTCGTCCACCAGAACGGAGACGTGCGGGTGCAGCTGGAGTGCCGAGGCCGGGCAGATGGCGGCAACGGGGCCCTCTACGGCGGCTGCGATGGCATCTGCTTTGGCTTCTCCCATGGCGAGCAGCAGCAGGTGCCGTGCCTCCCGGATGGTTCCCAGGCCCTGGGTCAGGACGTGGTCCGGGACGTCGTCGATGTGTTTGAAGAAGCGGGCGTTGTCCTGCCGGGTCTGCCGTGTGAGGGTCTTAATCCGGGTCCGGGAGGCCAGCGATGACATGGGTTCGTTGAAGCCCACGTGTCCGTCCGTGCCAATGCCCAGGAGCTGGATGTCCACCCCGCCCGCGGCCGCAATGCGAGCCTCGTACTGCTCCGCCTCGGCCTCAGGGTCCTCCGCCATCCCATTAAGCCCGTGCACGCTGCCAGCACCGAAGTCCACGCTGTCGGTGAATTCGCCCCGGATGACCGAGTGGTAGGACTGCGGGTGCGCGCTGGGCAGACCTACATATTCGTCGAGGAGAAATGCCTGCGCCCGGCTGAAGCTGAGATCGCTGTTCCGGTGCCGCTCGATGAGTTCCTGATAAGTGCCAAGCGGGGTGGACCCGGTGGCCAGGCCAAGAACGGATGGGCCGCGCCGGACCTGCTGTTCGATGACGTCCGCAGCCGTGCGTGCTACGTCTTTAGGAGTGGCAAGAATGATGATTTCCATACGGTGTTAATGCCTTTCGGTTGCCGTCGCTCCTGTGATGGGCGCGGGCGGCGCGGTAACTTGATGCCCCGGTTTTCACTATGCCTCGTGGATCTTCCCCGGAGTCGTGGAGCACGGGCATGATCGAGCCCGAGAAGGCGAACTAACGAGTCGAGCGGCCCGCTAGGCGGTGAGTGCGTCCTTGAACCAGCCGGTGACGGACGCTGGGTGTGTGATGGCCGTTCCTACCACCACGGCGAACGCACCGCCGTCAAGTGCGAGGCGGGCCTGGGCGGGCGTGCGGATACGACCCTCAGCGAACAGCGGCACGCCAAGATCAGCGGCGGCTATTTGGGTGATCATGTCAAGATCTGGCCCCTCGGTCTTCTCGCGTCGACCCGTGTAGCCGGCCAGGGTGGTGCCGATGATGTCCGCGCCGGCGTCGACGGCGGCAACGGCGTCGTCGAATGAACCGCAGTCAGCCATGACGAGAGCGTTGGAGTCGGCGTGGACGGCCTTGATGGTGGCGGCAAGGTCCAGTCCATCGGGCCGTGGGCGCCGGGTGCCGTCGAGTGCCACGATGTGGGCGCCGGCGTTGGCGCAGGAAAGGCGTGGCGCAGCGTGGGCGTGATGAAAACATCCCCGAGACCGTCTTTCCAGAGCCCGATCACCGGTACTTCCACGGCGCTTCGTGTGAATTGGATGTCCGCGATCCCCTGCACTCGGACTGCGGCGGCTCCTCCGATGACGGCGGAGGCAGCGATCTGGGCTATGGTCCGGGGGTCGCGCATCGGCTCTCCGGGGTAGGCTTGGACAGAAACTATCAGCTGGCCTTTGAGCATATCGAGATCGATCAGTTTGCTGGCCACGGAAACTCCTTTTTGGGACCTTTTGCCTCAATACGAGGCTGGCCGCACCAACGATGGCGGCCTTGTTGCCGAGGCCGGCAGGGACAATACGCAGTCCTGACAGCGGCGGCATAAGTTCATCTTTCGCCTCGGCCACCATGGTGTCCCACCACAAGTGACCGGCGTCGGCGAGTCCTCCGGAGACAACGACGACTTCCGGGTCCATGATGTTTCCTAAGCCGCCGACAGCCTGCCCGGCAGCACGGGCGGCGAATGAAATGGCGGCACGCGCGATCGGTTCGCCGGTGTTAGCGCGGTCGAAGACCTGCCGGGTGTCCGAGGCGGACGGATCCCCTCCGGCACGAAGATAGTGGGCGTGGAGGTCAGGACCCGACGCTATTGACTCGACATGACCATAGTGGCCGCAGGAGCACTTTAGCAGTCCCCATGCTTCGTCAACGGCGTAGCTGGAAGCGAAGCGGCCGACATGGCCCCCTACGAAACGATGCCCCAGTAAGGGCTCTCCGCGGCTGATGAAGGACCCGCCAACGCCGGTTCCGAAGGCCACCATGAGCGTACTTGAAGCACCCGCAGCGGCTCCCACCCAGGCCTCGCCCATAGCGTGGGCGTGGACATCGTTGACAACGCGGACCGGCAGCCCGAGCCGGGCTGTGAGTGTGGTGGCGATCTGCGTTCCGGCCCAGCCGGAAATAGCATCCGTGGCCGAAAAGACGCTGCCCTGTTCGGCGTTGATCACCCCGGCGGATCCGATCCCAAGGGCGGAAACCGTGATTCCCATGGAAGCTGCCCGTGACCGCAGCCGGGATGCCAGCCGTTCGGTGGCGTCGAGAATTGCCTCCGGACCGCTTCGGTTCAGCGTGGGGGTCTCATCCGTGAACAGCAATGATCCTTCCGCCCCGACGACTCCGGCCGCGGTTTTCGTGCCGCTAAGGTCTATGCCAATTGCGTGGGACATGCCATTTCCCTTGTAAAGACGAAAAATGCTTTCACCGTTGAGGCCCTACGGCTTGAGGCTGCGTCCACGGCCGAGTGGCTCCTCCGACGGCGGGTTCGGCTCATTTTTCGGGTTCCCGGGTCACGGCCAACTGGAACGTGTATCGATCAGCCCGGTAGATTGTGCGGGCAAACTCGATCTGGTTTCCCCTACGGGACGAGCCGACGCGGGTCACGAGAAGAGCTGCCGCGCTGGGAGAGACCTCCAGGAGTCTGGCCGACTCTGCGTCGAGAGTGATGGCCCTGATTTCCTGGTCGGCCCGGACGATATCATGCCCGCCAGCACTGAGCTGCTGGTAGAGGGATTCGCGCAACTGAAACTGTTCGATGTCAAGCACCGTGCAGGGCAGGTACACGTCTTCTATGGCCATGGGTTTGTTATCCGCTAGCCGAAGCCTGCGGATATGGGTGCACTCCGACCCTACCGGGATGCCGAGGGACCGTGCGATGCTCTCGTCGGCGTGTTCGTGGGACAACCCGAGTATCCGGGAGGTGGCCTCATATCCGCGGTTGGCCATGTCTTCGCTGAACGAGGTGAGTTTGGGCGTCTTGTAGACGAGGTCCGAGGACCCCACGTAGGTTCCGGAGCCCTGTACGTTGTAGACGAGTCCCTCGTCTGCCAATATGGCGATGGCCTGGCGTACGGTCATCCGGCTAACGCTGTATTTGGCCATGAGGTCTCGCTCGGAAGGCAGCGCATCGAAGGGCGACAGCGATGAGCGGATGAAGTCCCGCAAGGCCACGGCGACCTTTTCGTATTTAAAGGTTCTAGGCATGGTGGATTGCTCTTGCGTGGTCATCCCTTAATTGCACCAGCTGTAAGACCGCTTACCAGGTACCGCTGGGCGAAAACCGCGAAAATCAGGGGCGGAAGTGTCGAAAGGAACGAGGCGGCGGAGATATCTCCCCAGCGGATGCCGGTGCTGGTAATAAAGTTCGCCGCCCCCAGTGTCACAGGCGTCGCGTTCGACGTGGACAGTACCAGGGCGAAGAGGTAGTCGTTCCAGGAAAAGATGAAGACCAGCACGGCGACCGCCACCATGGCCGGGGCCAACATTGGAAGAACGATGGCCGACAGCGTCCGGTAGACGCTGGCTCCGTCCACGGCTGCCGCCTCCTCGATCTCATTGGGGATGTCGCGGAGGCTGGCGGCCAGCAATATGACTGCGAGAGGGAGATTGAGGAAGGTGTTTGCGGCAATGAGGCCGGGGACGGTGTCCTGCAGGCCGAGCACGGAAAACAAGAGGAAAAACGGTACGACAAAGAAGATCGCGGGAAGTAACCGAAGTCCGGAGGCGCTGCTGATGATCCACCGGCCGCCGAATCCCAGTCTGACGATCGCGTATGTGGCGGGCACAGCGAGCAGGAGAACGACGAGTACCGTGCCAAGGGAGATCATGGCCGAGTTGAGGAAAAACTTTGGAAAATTGTATCCCGATCCGTACAACACATTTGCGTAATGGGCGATGGTCGGGGCCAAGGGCAGCGAAAGCGGGTTCTGCGCGATTTCGCCGTCAGGCTTCAAACTGACGAGGACGGAGTTAAGCAGCGGGATGTTGACGACGAGGGCTATCACGCCGACGATGGCCGTGAACATCCACCGCCGGTTGCCCTGGCCGCCCCGGCGTCGCTTCCGTGACACGGGGATTTCTGGTTGTGTCCTGACCGGGCGGCTTGTGGCGGAGCTCATTTTTTGACGTCCATTCCGGTGGAGGCAATGCGTTTGACCATGAAGGGCACGAACGGGAGGAGACAGATCAATACAACAAGCGCTGCCGCTGCCGCCTTTCCGAAGTCGCCCGATTCGAAAGCGGTCTTGTAGATGAAGATGCTCAGGGTGGTCGTGCTCGTGCCTGGCCCTCCCGCGGTCAGTACGTAAATCACGTCGAAGGTTCTCAGTGCGTCGATTGCGCGTAGGAAGAAAGCGGCGAAGAGGACGGGGGCCAGGACCGGCATCACGATGCTCCCGAGTGAGCGGAAGTAGCCGGCGCCGTCCATGGCGGACGCCTCGAGCAACTCGGTGGGGAAGGACTGGAGGCCTGAATAGATGATCAGAAAGGTAAATGGTGTCCATTGCAGGACGTCGAGAACGACCAGGAGCGGTACTACCGAGTCGGGGGAGAAAAGGGAGACGCTCAGTCCCAGCTGCTGCAGCACGGCGGGAACGGCGCCGATGTCTCCGTTGAGCAGGAGTCGGAACATGATCCCCAGCAGCGCCGGGGCCACCATGATGGGGAGCAGAATCATGGTGAAGAACACTTTTTTACCGGGGAACTGGCGGTTCACGAGTAGAGCTAGCCCGAATCCTAGGACCATTTCGATGCTGACTACGACGGCAGAGAAGCCGAGGGTGAATCCGGCCGATTTGGCGAATCCGACGCTGGTGAACAACGAGGCGAAGTTTCGGATGCCATTGAAGTCCGTCGAGGGGTCAAGGAGTGTCGCCGATTGGAATGCCGTGAGAATGCCAGAGGACAGCGGGTAGAGAACAAAGATGAGGGCGAACAGGGTCAGCGGGGTGCTGAGCAGCAGGGCGGCGGCTGATCTGCTGCTGCGTCTGGCAATGGAGGCCATGACATATTCTTTCGTTGGTATCGGGCCGGGGGGCGGGGTCTGCTGCTGCAGACCCCGCCATAACGGTTGGTCAGAAGTTTTCCTGGACTAGCCGAGGAGCTCTTGAAGGTTGCGGTTTGCTGTCTTGACTGCTTCGTCCACCGGAGTCTGTCCAACCCATGCGCCGCTGAGGTCTTCAGCGATTTTGCTGTAGGCATTGAACGTTTTGGGGAAGACGGGTTCTGCAAAGCCGTGCTTTGAGATGCTCTCCGAAACCTGTGCAAATGCCGGGTTGATGGACTTTTTCGCTTCCAGGACCTGAGGCATGGCCGGGATGCCTCCTGCTTCGGCATACTGCGTCATGGCGTCAGGTGTCGCAAGGTAGGTCAGCCACGTCTTTGCGGCGCCCTTGTTGTTGCCATACTTGTTGAGGGAAACGGCCAGCGCGTGTACGTGGGTCTTCCCGCCGGGAACAGGGGCGATGGCGATCTTGCCTGCCACCTGCGGCGACTTGGCCGGATTATTGAGGTCAGCAAAGGCCGCGGACCACTGGATGGCGAACGCAGCGCTTCCGGACTGCAGGGCCGCTTGGGTCTCGGGGAATTCTGCTTGGGAGCTGTCCGGCGAGGTCCATTTGTTCTTGTAGATGTCTGCGTACAGCTGGACTGCCTTCTTGCCGGCATCGCTATCGAGGCTCGCCTGGCCGTTGCTGGTCCAGTTTCCGCCGAAGCCCCACAGGATGTCGTTCCAGATCATCGTGTTGTACAGCAGGTTTTTGCCCTGCAGGATTGTTCCGTACTGAGTGGGGGAGTTCAGGTTCTCAGCCTTTGAGAAGAATGCGGCCATCGCCTTGTAGTCGTCCAGATCCCAGTTCTGCGGGTCCTTGGGTGCGCGGGCTGTTCCGAGGACAGCGGCGCTGATCTTCGCATAATCGGCCTGCGCGGAAGGATCCGTCAGCAACGCATCCACGAGGTCCTTGCGGTAGAGCAGGAAATGGTTGCTCACATCCAGCGGGAGGCCGTACAGCTCGTCTTTGTACTTGAGTCCGTCGACGGCGACCGGGAAGTAGTTCCCGGTGTCAATCCCCTGCAGCGGTTCCAACGATCCCGCGAACTGGCCCACGTTATAAGACGCGGTCCAGTAGATATCCATGTCCGCGGATTTGGACGCCATGAGTGCCGTCTCCTTGGAGAACGTGTCCTGCCGGGACAGCAGCGACAGCTCGACCTTGATCCCGTCCTTTTTTCCCTGGTTGCTGTTGTAGGCGTCTACCACCTTGGCCATGGCGTCACCTTCTGGGCCAGGCCAAGCCACCATTTTTACCGTTCCTGTGGCAGTTTCCTCCTTAGTTCCTCCGGACGGGCTGCAAGCGGTGAGAGCTGTTGCGGCCAGCAGCGCCGCCCCCACGACTGCGAGACTTTTCTTAATCATGACTCTCCAAGTGATCTAGACCAGTTTTCCGTAGAAAGAGACTGACATCACAAAATAGCCGTGTCAATAGCCGGAGACTATTGACTAAACTCACCAACTGGTACGAACCAGTGGTTTGGGTTCGATTCCGTGATTTGGTGGTGATCGGGTCAAGGGAGTCATCGCTGCGCATCCGGGACCTGAACAGCCTGCTGGGCGGGCCCAACCTCGCTGTCCTTGAAAGAATCACCAAGGCGTATCCCGGGCTGCCCTTGCTAAAAAAATCCAGGAAGAGGGGTGACATGCAATAAATGGAACTGTAAGTTTGCCCAGCGCGATCATTCGCGAGAGTCATCGGGATTGTTACTTTCGGCAAAACCTGAGACGAAAGTCCATGCAGTGCACTGTGCATGAACTATGACGTCTTTCAGAGTCCCGAGGACCGTCCATGACCAGCCCAATTCTCTTGAACCGCCTCCGAGGCGGTCTTGTTGTGTCCTGCCAGGCGAGCCGTTGTTCGTCGCCGAAGGCGGCGTGATGCCGCTCCTGGCCGCAGCCGCCGACCAGGCAGGTGCGGTTGCGCACCGCACCAACTCCACGCGTGGTGTCCGTGAAATCAAGGCAATTGTCGAGATCCCTGCGATCGGGCTCATCAAGAAGCAGTACTCACCGCAGTAGCCCTACATCACCGCGACGATCGCCGAGGTGGAAGCCCTCGTAACGGCAGGCGCCGACATCGTGGCTTTTGATTGCACTCACCGTGAACGCGTCGACGGGCTCAGCCCCGCCGCCTTCATCGCGCAGATCCGTGCTGAACACCGCGTTTGGTCCTCATGGCAGATATCGCCACGCTTGACGAAGGGTTGGCCGCTGCGGAGGCCAGGGTCGACTTCGTAGGAACAACGCTCAGCGGCTATACGTCCCAGTCCCAAGGGGCACCAGCACCAAACTTTGGGCTGGGCGAACAGTTGGTATCCCGAACCGTGGTGCCTGTCATCGCTGAGGGCCGGATCCGCACCCCGGAACAAGCCCGCCGGATGATCGATCTTGGCGCCTTCTGTGTCGTGGCCGGCGGTGCGATCACTAGGCCCCTTGAAATCGCCACCGAGTTTGTCGAAGCCCTCGCCTAAATCTCACCCCTCCCTTCATTCGTGACGACGTCGTCACACCCCAAAATGAGAGCAGTCATCATGTTCAAGCAACTTCAGAAGATCGGCAAAGCGTTCATGCTGCCGATCGCCATCCTCCCGGCCGCCGGCCTCCTGCTCGGCATCGGCGGCGCCCTGTCGAATCCGAACACCGTCCAGGCTTACCCCGCACTGAACAACCCCGACCCTCCAGGGAATCTTCGGCGTCATGACCGCCGCCGGGTCCACGGTCTTCACCAACCTTGCCCTTCTGCTCTCAATCGGCCTCTGCATAGGCCTGGCCAAGCGTGACAAGGGCACCGCCGCCTCTGCCGGCGTCGTGGGCTATCTGGTCATGACCGACACCATCAAGGCGATGCTGGACACCTTTAACCCCGGAAGTGACCCCGTAGACACCGGCGTCGTCGGCGAACTCGTCATCGGCGCCGTGGCCGTCTGGCTGCACAACCGTTACCGCAACATCGAGTTGCCGGCGGCCCTCGGAATCTTCGGCGGATCCCGCTTCGTTCCGATCGCGACAGCTTTCGCTGCGATCTTCGTGGGCATCTTCTTCTTCCTTGCCTGGCCGCCCATCCAGCAGGGGATGGTCAGCGTCGGCACATGGATTCCGGACTCGGACCAATCGGAACGTTCTTCTACGGTTTCCTCATGCGCCTCATGCGCCTCATGCGCCTCATGTGCCTCATGTGCCTCAGCGGGGCCGTGGCCTGCACCACATGATCTACCCCATGTTCTGGTTCAGTCCCTTGGGCGGCACCGAAATGGTCAACGGTGCATCAGTCTCGGGCGCCCAAAAGATCTTCTTTGCCCAGCTGGCCGACCCCAATCATGTAGGACTGTTCACCGAAGGCATCCGCCACTTCGCCGGCCGCTTCCTGACAATGATGTTCGGCCTCCCGGCCGCCTGCCTGGCAATGTGGCACTGCGTCCCCAAGGGTCGACGAGCCAAGTACACGGGCCTCTTCCTCTCTGTCGCGCTGACCTCGTTCATCACCGGCATCACTGAGCCCATCGAGTTCATGTTCCTTTTCGTCGCACCCGGGCTGTACGTATTCCACGCCTTCCTCGACGGCGTCTCCTTCTTCCTCGCCGACATCCTGAACTTCTCCTTCCGCTTCGGCAGCAAACGTTTCCGCATCGGCACTCCCGGGCACCTGGAGGACACCGTCGGTGCGGACGCCGAGCCGGCCGCCGCGGACAACTCCGCTCCCGAGCCCGCTATGGTCGGCAGCTCGAAAGGCGGAAGCACCATTCAGAAAGAAGCCGCCCAGGTCCTGGATGCCCTCGGCGGCGCCTCCAACCTTGAAGATCTGCACGCCTGCATCACACCCGCCTGCGCGTCTCAGTAAAGGACCGGCTAACGGGCGTTGCGACCCTCGGCCAGTTTCTGCTCCCGAGCGGGCATACTTTGCAAATGCAGCTGCCGTTTACGGATCCAATCTGGTAAATCAAGGCACCCTTCGAGCGAGTAGTCACCGAAACGACTGAATGGCTCAATGGGTTGGGAGGCAGAAGCTTCACACGTCTCCGCGAACCGCTCCCGTCCATGCTTCACCACCTCGAACCCTGGGCCATGCCCTCGTGGAAGCAGCTCGTGGTGTCGACCTCCGCCGTCGAATGGACCGCCGTGTTCACCCAAGGCAGCGATATAGGGACGGCGCATGTTGTCGGCGCCCGACTCGACTGCCTCAACATCCGCACATCCCACCACCCCCACATCACCCGTGATCGGAACGTCGTCAGCTCGGAATTTGTCAAGGTGAATGAGGCCAGTGGGAGTTAGGCTGCTGCTTTTGTGTCGGTTTTCTCGGCGGGTTTGTTGATCCAGGCCGCGTCGGG
>NZ_JBEPPJ010000030.1:0-26126 GCF_040547265.1 Arthrobacter sp. UYCo732
GCGTAAACCACCGGTCCCGCGCGGCAACCCACGAATCTATCTGAACCGGAGGTTCCAGCCCGGGACCGGGGGTCTGCCCCTTCATATTGTCTAGAAGCTCAGCGGCCGGGGTGACGGTCGGCGGGCCTTACTATCATTACGATTCCAAACAGGAATTCGCGGTAGGCGGTAAATGCGCTGGTAGGCGCACCAGCTGGCTTCGACCTCGATATGCGTATCGTTGGAGAACAGGGTTTCCAGGCGTGTTCGTTGTTTCTCGGTGAGCAGGCCTGCCCCGATATGCAAGGTCCGGCGGGCCGAATACAGCGGGTCTCCGGCGCGTCCGCGGTGCCCGCACGTCTGTTGCTGAACCCGGAGAACCCGTCCATGGCCACGACCTCGACTCTGTTCCGCCAGTGCTGGGGGCGTTCCCGGAGCCCGGTCGCGAAGACCTGTTTCGAGCGGCTCTCGACCATGTCCAGCAGGCGGGACGGGCTGGTGCCGTCCCTGATCGGGATCAGGTCGATGATGACGGTGACGTACTTGTCGCCGCGGCGGGTGTGCCGCCAGACATGCTCATCAACACCAATGACCTTCACACCGGCGACGCGGTGCGGATCATCAATCAACACACGCTTACCTTCGGCCAGGACGGCCTTGTTCGCGGTATTCCAGGTGACGCCGAGTCCTTCGGAGATCCAGGCGACCGTGAGGTGCTGGCAGACGATTCCTTCCAGCGCCCAGCGCAGCCCGCGGCGGGAGAGTTTCGCCCGGGGCTCGGCGGCTTTGGGGGTGTCCTGCCGCCAGACGTGCCCGCACCCCGTGCAGCGGTAGCGGCGGATGCTCACCAGCAGTGTGGTGGGGCGCCACCCGAACGGCTCATGGCCCAGCCTGCGAGTCACCGTGTCCCGGGGAACGCCCCGGCACCCGCACTTTCGGCACCAGTCATCAGGATCAACAACACGGCAGGCCAGGACGGCACGATCAGGGCGCACATACTGCCCGGTCACTTCGAGTCCGAGCCCGTCAAGTCGGCAGAATGTGGTCAGGTCAGGGCATTGAAAGGTAGCGTTGATCACGAGGGCCTTGCGGTAGCGAAACAGCGGAGTCGATACCCTGCTTCTCTCCCAAGGCCCTCACCTCAGCCGAAACAACCTCCCCGCCCCGGACTTCTGACACGACAGCGCCGTCTACACCCTCAATTCTGATGAGCCCCATATCCACGCGAGTCGGCGAGGGCGGTAGCGACGATGTGTACCTCCGTCGCGTCATGGTTCAAGATCGACGGCCCGCTCTCAGCTGTCGATGTGGCCGAGCGATACACGACAATCTGCCTGGACGCGGTGCGGTACGTGTCCGGCCCCGACTCTGTGTAATTTTTGTCGAAAATTGCAGTCACTAACTACTGAGTTGTGGTTTGCCTGGTTTGGTCCCCACATAGAAGAGACCCTGATGCCAAAGTACAGGCGGTCGACACTGGAACTGAAGATCCCCTCGCGCGGGGGCAGTATCATTGACGGGTGGTTCCAGGACAACGGCAAACCGGAACAGGCCCCAGCCGCGGGACCAGATGGCGGTCGGCCGCAGAACAGGCTCAGCGCCGCCGGAAGGGTAGCAATTCTGGCGGTACTTTCTCACCGGAGTTCGTGGACCTGGTGGTTGTGTCAAGTAGGTCTGGACCCACCGGGACCACGCTTTCCCAACCTCTTGAACTCGACCATCTGTCTTCCTGAA
This sequence comes from Arthrobacter sp. UYCo732, assembly GCF_040547265.1. Taxonomy (NCBI): domain Bacteria; kingdom Bacillati; phylum Actinomycetota; class Actinomycetes; order Micrococcales; family Micrococcaceae; genus Arthrobacter; species Arthrobacter sp. UYCo732. The sequence goes on from NZ_JBEPPJ010000030.1 coordinate 1,714, forward strand.
GAAGCGCAGTTGTTTGCAACGATCGCTAGAACTCGCCCTGTTCGTTCAGAATGACGGTTAAACCGCAACTCAAAATGGCGGTTTGGAAGACCCCCGTCGGGGATCCGTCGCGGGTGGCTGGTCAGGGGACAGCGGTCAGTTCCCGTGCCCTTTCCAGAGCCAGTTGGCGGGCGCGGGCAAGGTGGTCCCGGCGAGCGGGGCTGCGGTACAGGTCGCGGGCCCATTCAAACTCTGTCGCCGCGTCCCGGTAGCTGGCTTTCGTCAAAAAGGCGCCTGCCGATCTGATGGCGGACCATTACCGCGCGGACCGGGTGCGGGTCAGGCGCACGGACTGGTATGCACAGATGGTCCCGAACTTGGCGAAACAACGATCAACTGCCGCTCCAGCGTTCTCCCTCGGTGGGTGTGGATTGTCTTAGAGGGAAGTTCGTTAGAGTTCTCATACTTGGAGCTTTTCCTACCTTTGGAGTTTTTGGATGTCCACTGTTTTGCGCCCGTTGCCGATTGGGGATGCGGGCGGCTCCATTATCAACCTGCGCGAACATAACCTGTCCCGGATACTGGTGGCGCTCGTTTCGTCCGGCCCGCTTTCCCGGGCCGAACTCGCCTCGCGTTGCGGTCTGGGGGTGACGGCGCTGACCAAGCTGATTGTCGAATTGCGCGAACGGGACCTGGTGGTCGAAGCCGCCGAAATCGCCCCGCCCGGCATGGGCCGGCCGACCAGCCCGATCAAGTTGGCCGGCCACCGGTGGGCGCTGGTTGGTTTGATGCTCGACAGGAGATCCATCGGCATGTCCGTCGGCATGCTCGACGGTACTGTTATCAGTTTCGAGGAGCTTCCTGTGCCGGAGACGACAGGGATTGAAGCCTATCTTCCCTACCTGGAAGCGGCACTGGAGCGGGCAGCCGGGCGCTGCCATGGGGACGGCCGCCGGATCCTTGCCGTGGAACTGGGCATTGCCGGGGCTGCGGACAGCGGAGCGGGCGAAGTGGTTCGCTCCATAGTGAATGGCTGGTCCCGGTTCCCGCTCCGCGACGCCGTTCGCGGCATGCTTAGCGCGCTGCCGCGCGGGGTAGCCGGAAGCTTTTTGGTCCGGCTGGACCGCGAAACTAACTATGCGATGCTTGCGCGCCTCCATCGGCCCGGGGCTGCGGACCAAGGACGCACGGCCGCCTATTTGGGCGGCCGTTATGCCGTCAGCGGCGGCATCTTCAGCAGGTCAATGGTGGAACGCGGCTCCTCGGGCCTGGCCGGCGAGTTCGGGCATGTGGTCGTGGACCCATCAGGGAGGCAATGCTGGTGCGGGCGCCGGGGCTGCGTGGAAACCAGGCTGGGCCTGGCAGGGCTGTACGAACGGTGCTCAAACAGGGAGGGATACGGCAACCTGGCATCGCTGGCGGCGGAGCGTGGCCGCATGCTCGAAGAGCTGCTGGACCGGGCCGACCAAGGCGATTCGCGGGTTCTGGCCGAACTCGACGATGCCGGCCAGTGGCTGGGCCTCACCGTCGACACGGTGGCCGCGGTGCTTAATCCACAGGACTTCATTGTGGACGGATACATCGCCCGGCTTGGCCGGTATGTGGAACGTCCGGCCCGCCGGCAGCTGGACAGCATCGGCGCGCTTCCCTCCATCTCTGCGCTCCGATTCCGCTTCGAAGACGGCAGTGAACAGCCCCTGCACCGGGGCATGCTGCTGGCCGCAGCCCAGGCGATAGCCGCGGAACCCTCGGTCGCCACCGCCTGACCGACGGCATCCTGGGCCCCGGTCAGTCCGTTGGCAGCAGCTGTGTGGAATTTGCCCTCGACATAATCCACGGCGTGGAATAACATGTGACTCACGGCACTATTACTCCCGGATATTTCGTCCCTGTAAAGGAACATCAATGTCGAGTACCCAGCAGACCCAACCGCCGGCGCGGAGCACTCCGGGCCGCGTTCCGGTGTCAACCCCTGCGCCGCAGCAGTGGACCGCGCGTCAGCGGCGCTCCCGCCGTCCCGTGCTGGCGGCCATGATTTGCGTGGCTTTTATCGGCGGGCTGCAGGGGGTGGATCCGGCGCTGCATTCGGTTGCCATGCCTCAGGCCGCACGGGAGCTGGGGATGGACCCGGCAGCCGCGTCGTTCATCAAGAGCATCGGTACCATCATCCTGGCCGCCAGCATGCTCGGCGTCGGAATTCTCGGTGACCGGTTTGGCCGACGCCGGGCCCTTGTGGCGGGAACGCTGCTGATGGGTGCGGCCGCCGTCATTACCGCCACGGCGGCCACTCCTTTGATCTTTGGTTTGGGCAGGGCACTGATGGGCGTGGCGACCGCCACCTCGTTTGCCATGTGCCTGGCCTTCATCCCGACTCTCTACCCGCGGGAACAGCTACCCAAGGCTTTCGGGCTGTTCTTCGGTGCGGGGGCCTCGCTAATCGTCGCGGCCACCGCGCTGTCCGGGACCGTTCAGGGCCTGTTCGGCTGGCGGTCCACCTACCTGGCGACCGCGGCCCTGTGCGTGGTGCTGGGCGTGGCCGCACTGCGGTTCATGCCCGAGAACCGCGCCACGGTGCTGCGGCGGTTCGATGCGCCCGGCGTTTTCCTGGCTGCCGTGGGCCTGGTGGCGCTGGTGTACTCCATCGGCCGTGCCTCAACCCTGGGCTGGGGCCACCCTCTGGTGCTTGGTGGGCTCGGCGTGTCTGCCATGGTCCTGGCGGCCTTCGCACTCTGGGAGCTGCGCTGCAAGCATCCTGCGTTCCCGGTCGAGTTGTTCCGGCTTCCGGCCTTCACCGCCGCTTGTTTGGCCGGGGTGCTGTTCAACTGGGCAGATGCCTCCCTGCTGGGACAGTACCCGGCCCTGGCGCTGCCGGCCGGGGTGCCGGCGGCGGCGGTTTCGGCCATCGTGGCCCTGATGTATGTGGGCATGATCTGCGGCGCCCCCGCGGCCGGGATCGCCCAGAACCGCTTCGGGCTGAGCAACCGGACCATGTTCACCTCCGGGCTGCTGTTGTGTGCGGCCGGGCTGGCACTGCAGGTGCTGCTGACGAACCCGCACGATCTGCTGCTGCCGGCCGCCGGCCTGTTCATTGTGGGGTTCGCCGTAATGTGGATGCAGAACCCCCAGAGCGCGGTCATCATGGGCTCGGCCCCGGCGGACCAGCTCGGTGCGGTCGGCGCGGTAAAGCCCGCCGTCGGGCAGTTCGGCTTCGGACTCGGCTTTGCCTTGGCCGGCCCCATCGCCGGCATTTTCATGGACGGCCCTGCCCTGACGGCGCAGGCCTACGGCCTGGGCCTGGCCTCCCAGGCGGCGTTCTTCGTCCTCGCCGCAGTCCTAGTCTTCATACTGCTCAAGCCCCGCTCCGCCGCCGCGGCAGCCTGACCCGGAAGGAACACCCATGCAGGCAACCACTGTCTTCATCAACGCCAACATCCACACCGTCGACCCCGACTTCACCACCGTCCAGTCCCTGGTCCTGGCAGGCGGCCGGGTCCTTGCCACCGGCAGCAACGAGGCGATGATGGCGCTGGCCGGCCCGGACACCGAGATCAGGGACATGGCCGGGCGGACCATCCTGCCCGGCTTCGTCGAGGCCCATGGACACCCCACCGCGGAAATGAACTTCATCGGCCCCGACGCAATCGATATCCGGGCCTCGGTCTGCGGCAGCGCCGAAGCGGTGCTGGAGAAACTGCGCGAGGCAGTCGCCGCCGCGGAACAGGCCGGCCCGCAGGCGTGGGTCGCCGCGTTCGGCTGGGATCCCCTGCTGCTGCCGGAGCTGCCCCGCATCAGCGGCGCCTTCCTCACAGGCCTTTCTCGCACGGTCCCGCTGTCGGTCATGCACTATTCGGCCCACTCCTCTTGGGCCAATCAGACAGCCCTGACACGGCTAGGTCTGGGCCCCGGCACCCCCAACCCGGGCGCGTCGGAATACCTGCGTGATGCAGCCGGGAACCTTACCGGAGAGGCACTGGAACTGCCGGCTTCCATGATTCTCATGGGCCCTGTCATGGACGCCGGGCCGGGCAAGTTCTCCGACTTCCTCGACCACGAACTGAACCGTATGGCGGCCGCGGGTGTAACCACCACCGGGGACCTGGCCTTCCACCCCGACTCCTACCCGCTGATGCAGAAATACCAGCAGGAGCGCACCGCCCCGGTGCGTATCCGCTCCTACGAAATGTCCGGCATCCGCGCAGACATCCCCGCCCCCGGCCAGGACGGCCTCGCCGGTGTCGATCCGGCGCTGTTCCGTCCTGTCGGGATCAAGGTCTGGACTGACGGTTCCCCCTGGGTGGGGAATATTGAAACAAGCTTCGGATACGAAGAAAGCCCCGCTACCGAGAGCATCGGCGTCCCTGCCGGCCACAGGGGCTGCTCCAACTACACCAAAGAGCAGCTTTTGCAGATCTGCCGCAGCCACTACAGCAAGGGATGGCAGATGGCCTGCCACGTCCACGGGGACATCGCCGTCGACACGGTGCTGGATGTCTACGAACAGATCCAGCGTGAATTCCCTCGGGAAGACACCAGACTCCGGATGGAGCACTGCGGAACCATCACCCCGGAGCAGGTCAGAAGGGCGCACCGGCTTGGTGCCACCATCTCCTTCTTCGTGGCACATATCCATTTCTATGGGGACATCCTGCTCGAACTGTTCGGGGAACGTGCCGAATCCTGGACGCCCGCCGGGGCCGCGGCGGAGGCCGGCATGCGCTTCTCGCTGCACAATGACCCCCCGGTCACCCCGGAATCCCCTTTGCTGAACATGCAGGCGGCCATGACCAGGCTGGCCCCCTCCGGAAAAGTGCTCGGCCCCGGCTTCCGCATCGACATCCGGACGGCCATCAAGGCCCAAACCATAGACGCGGCCTGGCAGCTCTTCTCCGACCACGAACTCGGTTCCTTGGAACCCGGCAAACTGGCCGACCTGGTGGTCCTGGACGCGGACCCGTTGCAGACACCGGCCGAAAAGATCGGCAACATTTCCGTTCTGGAAACCTGGACAGGAGGACGGCGGGTCTACGCCAGTGCGGAGGTCACCGCATCCGCCAACAGCTAGAACCGCCCCCGAAAACCGGAAGCGGCCGCGCACGGACCCACCAACAGAAAGAGCCCAACTTGAACACTTCACCGGCCCCCACGACAATCACCGCCTCCACCGTCAACGAAGCAGACACGCTGTTGGATATCGTGGTCGAGGAATTCCAGCACCTGGCAAGGCAGGAGGGCCACTGTGGCATCCTGGTGACCAAAAAAGGACCCGGGAAATTCACAGTCGAACTCAGCGACCACGTCCCCTACGGGCTTACCCTAGAAGCGTGCACCTGATCCACGGGCCAGGAAGCCGGCCCATCCCCGATTATCACCGGCCGGGAAGCCCTGCTCCAAGCCCGTCCCCCGGGAGCCCCCCGCCCGGGGACCCGCCCACCGGCCGGACGGGCACCGGAGAAGGCACTGGAGCCTGATCTCCCCAGAACGTCAGAGCAGGCATCCCCGGCCTCCGGACCAGGGCATTCGACCAGCAATACATCTCCCGCCAAGACGGACGAGGCCAGCAAAACCGGGCCCAGCCAAGGAGTTGCCGTGAACCCCAATCCCAAGAGCTTGCTATTAGCACTTGTCCTGCCGTTCGTGCTCATGACCGCCGGGGTGGCTGTTCTCGGTCCATCCGACGCCCGGATTTTTGGCGTCCCCGCGATTTTTCTGTTCGTGTTCGTGATGTTCCCGACGGCCTCAGCCCTGATGGCGGTTGCGTGGCGCCGATGGGACCGGCACGACATCTACGATGAGGAAACCCCAGACGTTGAGGGGCCGGCAAAATGACCGCGGTCGCCGCCTTCGCACTTGTCCTGGTCCTGGCCATGGCGCTCGGCATCTACTCAAAACGGGGCGTTAAGACAACGGAGGACTTCCTCGTCGGCGGCCGCAGCTTCGGCGGCTTGCTGCTCTTCATTCTCGTAGTCGGAGAGGTGTACTCCATCGGCACGGTCGTTGGTTTCCCGGGCGGCGTGTACGCAGAGGGCGCCGGCTTCGCCGTCTGGTTTATGGGATATATCCTGCTCGGCTACCCGATCGGCTACTTCCTCCTGCCGCTTCTTTTTAGGGCCGGACGACGCTACTCCGCGGTGACGCTCCCGGACATTCTCCGCGGCCACTTCAATTCCCGTCCGCTCGAGCTTACGGCCGCACTGCTGTCCGTTATTTTCCTGATTCCCTGGGCACAGCTCCAGCTCACCGGCCTGACCGTTGCGCTCACCGGGCTGGGCCTCGGCTTGACCCCTGTCGTCACCGTCATGATCGGCGTCGCCATCGCCATGGCCTTCGCTTTACTGTCCGGCATCAAGGCACCGGCATATGTCAGCTTCGTCAAGGACTTCGCACTGGTCTTTGCCATTATCGTTGTGGCGTTATTCGTCCTGGCCATGAACCCCTCGATCCCGGACATCACGGCCCAAGCGGATGCGCTTTCGGGCCACACAACCATCGGGCCCGGGCGTCCGATGCTGCACACCATGTCGACCATGCTCTTCCAGGCGGTCGGGTTCTACATGTTCCCCTTTGTCCTGCAGGCCATCATGAGCTCAAAGTCGGCCAGGACCATAAAGCGGACCCAAATCGGCATGCCGCTGTACATGCTGATGTACCCGTTCCTGCTCATCACGGCGTACTACTCGATTTCAGCGGTCCCGGGACTGACCGGCGCCAACACGAATCTCGCCTTCATCGAAGTTGCCCGCACCCTGTTACCGGAATTCCTTGTCGGCATCGTCGCCGGCGGCGCCGCCCTCTGTGCCATCGTTGTCCTGGCCGCCTCCGCACTGAGCATCGGAACACTCGTTGCCCGCAACGTCCTGGTGGACTTACCCGAAAAGCGCCAAAAAAACTATGTCCGGGCCATCATCGCCGTATACCTGCTGATTTCAATCGTGCTCACACTGGTCGTACCGAACCTGATGGGCACCCTGATCAACACCGCGTACTACGGCTTCACCCAGCTCATCGTCCCCGTCGCCCTGCTGGTCTTCGGTTCCAGAACCCGTGCCGGAGTGATGGCGGCAGGCCTCGCCGGGGGTGTCCTGGCCACACTCGGACTCTACATCTTCGGCATCGACCTGGGCGGGCTCAGCATCGGCGTTCCGGCCCTCGCCGCTAACATAGCCATCGTCACCCTCGGACGACTCACCTGGCCGCGGACGACGCCCACGGAAGCCATCTGGACCCGCGGCCACCCCCGCAGCGAATGGGCCCGGACCCCGGGCCCGGACTCAAATCCCACTTCTTCCACCCCGATCCGGCCAGCAGGGGAAAACCACTGACACACGTGCCAGGGAGCCCGATCCACGCTTGAAGTACGGCGCGGTGTGACGGCTGTCTTTTGGTCACGGCAGGGACGAGGTTGGGGCTGACGACTCATCTGCTTCTCGGCGTATTTGGAGGAGGTGCGGGCCACACCTGGAGGAGATAGGCATCGACCGGGTGTTCGGAAAACTCACCGGCGTGCCCCTGATCTCGTCCCTTGGCGCTGACTCGCAACCGGTAGCTGACGCCCGGTTCTGGGCGCTGATGGCCCCAGGGTGCGACGTTGATCGCGGCGTGCGAGGCTGTGGGCGTGGATCGACGAACGGGGCGGCGTTGGCGCCAGGCGACCGGCGGGCGGATCCCGCGGAAGAAACCCGAACCTGCGGGCCAGGACTAGTGTGCGGGCGATCGCAGCGCAGCTTAGGGCGGTCGGCCTCGACGGTCAGCCGTGAGTTGCGCCGTAACCGACCCGAGACGGGCCCGCGGGGCCGGGGGCCGGGGGCCGGGGGCCGGGGGAAGTATGCCCCGTATGCGGCGCAGAAACGAGCCGAGCTGCGCGGACGCTGGCCCAAGGCCAGCAAGTTAGATGACCTAGAACTGGCATCCTTGGTACAGGCCAAGTTGTGCCAAAGGCCGGCTCCGGGGTAAGAAGCCAAAGCTCTCGAAAGCCCAAGAGGCCCATCTGGTCAGCCCCCACCGAAAGGGAGCACACACGACGAGCGAGATTGCTGAACTCTTTAGTGTTGCCCGTTCCACGGTCTACCGGGCCATCCAGCGCGCAGCACCAGCATCGTCCTCTGCAGTAGTGCACTAGCGTCATAAAGCGATCACGGAACGCCGCCAAAGAGCGATCAAATCCACAGGCATCCCCTCCCCTCCGGCTCGGAGTTCGACGACCGGCCCAAGGCTCTTTTCCACCCTTTGGTGAGACAATCGAACAAGGACACCTGTCACGGCGCCGGCCCGGCACCGGCACGTTCCCCTCAAGAAAACCAGGGAGGGGATCCTGATGGACCCCACCACCGTTGTCGTTTTCATCGTCCTCGTCGTACTGCTGCTCATCGTTGCGAAAATGTCGATTCGGATCGTGCGCCAATACGAGAAAGGTGTGCTCTTCCGGCTCGGCAAGGTCATCGGAGTCAGGGATCCCGGCCTGCGGCTGATCATCCCCGTTATCGACCGTCTTCCGCTGGTTAGCCTGCGGATCGTGACCATGCCCATCCAGTCCCAGGGCATTATCACCCAGGACAACGTGAGTGTCGACGTCTCGGCTGTGGCATACTACCGGGTGGTGGACGCCGTGAAATCCGTCGTCGCGATCGAAAACGTGGCCGCGGCCATCGACCAGATCGCCCAGACGACCCTGCGGAAAGTCGTCGGCCGGCACACCTTGGACCAGACCCTGTCCGAGACCGAACGGATCAACGTCGACATCCGCGAAATCCTGGACGTGCTCACCGTCGAATGGGGCGTCGAAGTCACCCTGGTGGAACTGAAGGACATCCAGCTGCCAGACAGCATGAAACGCGCCATGGCCCGCCAAGCTGAAGCCGAACGCGAAAAGAGGGCGAAGATCATCGCCGCCGAAGGCGAAGCCATCGCCGCAGCAGCCCTCGGAGACGCCTCCGACACCATGATGGCCCACCCGCTGGCGCTACAGCTAAGGAATCTGCAGTCCCTGGTCGAAATCGGCGTGGATAAGAACACCACCGTCGTCTTCCCCGCCCCGCTGATGAGCACCATCGGTGAGCTCTCCGCGTTCCTGGCCCGCGAAAACCAGGCCGCGGCAACCTCCAACAGCAAGACACCCATCAAAGCGGCATAACCCTCAGCGGATAGACCCGCCCGTCAGCCGGTGCCGAGCGAGGACAATGAACGAGCCACCTTTGAGCCTCCCGCTCTTCCCTGGCGGAGACGCAAGAACCCGGCTCCCCGAGCGTAGCGAGTCCCTTTTCGCTCATGTTGTGGAGAACAAGTCGTTGAAGGAGCGCTTCGCAGACCCTGGGCTGGGGCGGTCAGCGGGACTGAATCGGGGCACCACGACCGTCTCGGCGGGCAAAAGCGCCTCGGCCCCGCCGCAGCGTAAATGGCGTACCGAAGCGGGTAGCTGAGCGCAGAGGTGACTGGGCCTAAACCGTCGGCCTTGGTGGCAGACCGCCCCGTAGATGGCCTGGCGCGGGCAGCAGATTAGGGAGGATCCCGGCTCTGTCGCGGGGCGTGTCGTACGCTCATCCAATGCGTTGGAATAGCAAGTTGATTTGGCCCCGGATTCGCCGCTTGTTTTGGCCCCACACTGTTGGTGTTCCGGTCGGTTTTGCCGGGACTTGTTGATGGTCTTCTGGGTGGCAACGCGACATTCAGACCGCGGTGCAGGCACCCTTGGGTACCGATGGGTGTCCGTACAGGACGAAGTTGGTGCCGTCATCCACTAAAACCGAGACGTAGCTTGGTCCGAAAAGAGCAACGGGCGGACTTGCAGATGGCGATCGCGGTAATGGCCGCCTCGCAGCCGTTGGCGCCCCGCGGGTCAACGACGCTGGTGGCAATGCGGATCCTGCCCGGCTCGGTTTCGATCACGGACTCGATCTTGCCCACCCAAGGCCCGTTCGCGTTGGCAGTCGTGAAGTCTGCGGTCTTGTCCGCTCGTTGGTGGCGCTGGGAATGGACTCAGGAGCCGCAGCTGTCTGGCTGACTGCCGTCTGGGTCGGCGTAGCGGGTGCTGCTTGGGGAGTGGATAATGAGCCTCCGGTCAGCAGCAGCGCAGCGATACCCAAGGTGAGGGCGAGAATAGTTGTGTTCACGGTTGTGTAATGTCCGAAGGCGCGCGAAGACGGCGCGCCCCAGCACGATGCGACGGCAGGCCCGGTAGCCACCGGCCCCTGCCGTGCATAGCCCTTACCTAACGAAGAATGAGGCAGAACCATGTCCATGAAGGAATCCCTTCCGGGCGCGGGTGCGACACCAAGTGATCACAGAACGCCGCCACACAGCGATCAAATCCACACCGCACCTATTGACTAACTTTGATTTCGCACTCGATTTTGGACCAACTGAGCCGGTTTCCGCTCCCTGCCAGCGGCCGCATCCCGGGTCCCAGATGCAGGCCGCTACGGCGAATTGCGGTGGCCCGAGGTACCGAAGCGCTTCGGTCCGCGATGGCACCGCCGGAGTACCTCATTAAAGGTGCTTTTTGAGTAACTACTCTTCCACACCCCTTGCGGCAACAAGCGACGCACTATCCCGCTGTCGCGCACTGTTGTCGTCGAAGTCTCGGCCGACGTCGCCTGGCCTGGCCGGTCGTTGCGGCACTCCCTGCGTTTCCTGCGAGTCAGTCCCGACGTCAGCCCGGCCACTGTGGAGCTACCGCACTCTTACCAGCGATGACCGTTCCTGCTGTCACGGTCACAAGCAAATGGTCCCCGATCAAACTGCACTTCTTGGGCAAAGTGGGCTCAAGTCTGATTGACATTCGCAATGGGCTGGGCTGGTTAAGTTTGCGCTACGGGCGGTCGGTCGCCCCCCGATGAGGATCGTCACGCCTCCGGTGGCGAAGTTCGGCACGTCGGCTTGGGCAGTCTGTCCCTCGGGGGAGGCGAGAGCTGCGTCGAGCGCCTCGCGGGTCGTGAATGAGGCGTGGAACGCAGCGAACACCGGGATGTCTCCGGTGACGTTGTCCACGGCGAGAGTGTAGTGCAGGTCGATGGCCCCTGGCAGTGCCTTCGCGAGCGGGACATGCACCTCCTCGTAATGGCGGCTGAACGCTTCGCCGTCGGTGGGTGGCCCATAGAGGACGGTCAGGACGGGCATTTCAGGATCCTCCGATGCTGGGCGCGGGGTTATCCGACAACGAATCGGCGGAGGTGAACTTCTCGCGATGGATAAGGCGAGGGGCGATCCGGCGTCGCTTGAACGCCTTGACTCCCGCCTCAACCATCAGGGGCGGACCGCACCGCCAACCGGACCAGCCGCGGGCGCTTGTAATATCGTCGACGAAGCATTCGGTCGCACGGCCGACACGGTGGTCCACTGACTCCGCCTCTCTCGAGAGAATGGGCACGAACCGGAAGCCCGGGTGGGCAGCTGCCAATTCAGCGAACCGTTCCCCGTCATACAGGTCCGCCGCCGTGTGCACACCGTGGTACAGGACGACCTCCCGTTCCGGGTGTCGGGCCAGCACTGTCCGGACGATGCCGACCAGCGGAGCCAGCCCCGTGCCGCCGCCGATGAGCACCATCGGCTCAACCGCGTCATCTGTCTCCTCCGGGACGTGAAAGTCGCCCAGCGGGCCGGTCCCATCGACCCGATCGCCCAACGCCACCGTGCCAAACAACCACTGGTCACTCGCCAAACCGCCGGGTATCCTGCGGACGTGCAACTCCAGCACAGTGTCCTCGTCAGCAGTGTTGGCCAATGAGTACTGCCGTCGCTCCTCGGTCCCGGGAACCATCAGCCCGACGTACTGCCCGGCGCTGAACGCAAGTGGTTCATCGAGACCGAGCAGGATCCGACGGGTGTCCCGGGCGATGTCCTCGATCCCGAGCACGGTCGCGGTGAGATCCCGCAGAGCGTGGGTCGAGCGGAGTGCCGCCTCCCACGCGGAGGGCCACGTCGGCATCACTGCACGGCGTGGCCTGACAAACCAAGGCCATGCCGGCTGCGCGCTCGTCTGCGGTCAGAGTGTCGAGTGGAGATTCGCGGTGGTCGACGTCGCCCGAGACAACTGCGACCTTGCAGGTGCCGCAGGTGCCCTGGTTGCAGGAGTTCGGCATCCAGATCCCGGCACGCAGGAATGCCTCGAGGATCGACTGATCGCCCTCACATCCGACCCGTCGGTCGCCGACTCCGGCGGCATCCGCTTCCAATCTGTTCGTGGCCTCCTTAAAGCGTAAGGGCTCCGGGCTGGTGTGCGGACCGAAGGGCGGTCATGGTTGCGGAGATCGTTTTTGGCTGTTCCGGAGCAACCATGGCTGAAGGAATGTCATGTTTCGCCGATTTCTCCAAGCAATTCTGAAGACTTCGACGGGACGATGTTCGGAGCTTGTAAGGGCTCTGCCCACTCCCGCAGCATTCTGGTTGGCATGATGGAGTCATGGCCTCCCCCTTGAAACCCCGCGCCCGGATCGGCATCATCGGCGGCACCGGTCTGTATCGGCTCCCAGACGCTTTCGTGCTGGACACCCTGGATATTCAGACGCCGTTCGGGGCACCGTCCGGTCCTGTGGTCCTGGTCCAGCTGGACGGGTTCGGCAGCGCCGATGGTTCCGAGGAGCCGGTGGTCGCCTTTATGGGCCGGCACGGCAGCGGACACAGTGTTGCACCACAGCAGATCAACCACCGCGCCAACCTTTGGGCGCTCAAGAGCCTTGGTGTGGAAGCCGTGGTTTCCTCAGCGGCCGTGGGCGGGCTGGTTCCCAGCCACGGCACCGGGACCTTTGCGGTGCCCGACCAGTTCCTGGACAGGACCTGGGGCCGTCACGATACTTTTTACGATGGTTCCCTCCCCACCGGAGTGCAGCACCTGTCCGTGGCCGAGCCCTATAGTGGCCCACTGCGTGCGGCACTCATCGAGGCGCTGGAGTCCCAAGGTGAAGGCTTTTCCCGGGCGGCGACGGTGGCTGTCATCAATGGGCCGCGTTTTTCCACGAAGGCCGAGTCGGCGTCGCTGATCCAGGCCGGTGCCCATCTGGTGAGTATGACCCAGTACCCGGAGCCCGTACTTGCGGCAGAACTGAACATGCATTTCGCCGTGCTGGCGTTCATCACGGACGCAGACACCGGACATGACGGGTCCAAACCCGTGACGGCTGAACTGGTGCTGGGCCGCCTCAAGGCGGCCCAGCCGCGGGTCCTTGCCGTCCTCTCCGAAGTGGTCCGGCGCGTGTCGGCGGCACTGGCTGGGCCGATTTCTGCCGACGACGGCGGATTCCTGCCCGTGGCGGCCATCCCCGACGAGGCTGTGGCCACTGTCATGGGCGCCGCATCACGCCCCGAACTGGACATCCCGTGAGGCTCTTGGTTACCGGAGGCGTCGGCTTCATCGGCAGCCATATTGTCGATGCCGCCGTCACGAGGGGATGGGAGGTCCTGATCCTGGATTCACTGGATCCGGCCATCCACCCAGGCCCGCAGGAAACCAGCACGGCCGCCGGGCTGCTGGTGGGTGATGTCGGCGACGCTGCCACTGTAGCGAAGGCGCTGGAGGGAATCGACGTCGTCGTCCACCAGAGCGCCAAGGTGGGCCTGGGCCTTGACTTCTCCGATGCCCCTGACTATATCCGCAACAATGACCTGGCCACGGCAATACTCCTGGCTGGGATGGCTTCGGCTGGAACAGACAAGCTGGTGATTGCATCCTCGATGGTGGTCTACGGAGAGGGTGCCTACACCGATTCAACCGGCCAGATGGTGCGGCCGGGCCCGCGCCGGCCCAAGGATCTGGAGGCTGGCATCTTCGAACCGAGGGATCCTGCCACGGGCAGGCTCCTGCTGCCCGCCCTGGTTCATGAGGACGCCGCACTGGACCCACGAAACGTCTACGCTGCCTCCAAGCTGGCCCAAGAACACCTTGCGTCAGCCTGGGCGCGCGCAACCGCAGGTACAGCCATTGCTCTGCGGTACCACAACGTTTACGGGCCCAGAATGCCCCGAAACACACCGTATGCCGGAGTCGCCAGCCTGTTCCGTTCGGCCCTGGCACGCGGAGAAGCACCACGGGTCTTCGAGGACGGTGGGCAGCGCCGCAGCTTTGTCCACGTGGCGGATGTGGCGGAGGCGAACCTGTGTGCCATAGATGCTTTGGCGGACGGGAGGATTGTGGCCCCTGGCAGCTTCCGCGCCTACAACGTGGGCGCTCGTGAGGCCCACACCATCGGCCAGGTGGCGCAGGCCCTGAGCTCTCACGGGGGCGGTCCAGATCCTGTGGTCACGGGCGAGTTCCGGCTGGGCGACGTCCGGCACATCACCGCCAGCTCCAGCCGGGCCGGGGCGGAATTGGGTTGGGAGCCGCGGATCAGCTTCGCCGAGGGGATGCGCGACTTTGCCATAGCCCCATTGCGCGGCGGTATGGTCTAGGCTGCCGGCCCCAGGCTGGCCTGTCCGGCGGGAATACGCAGCTGGAACCGGCAGCCACCCTCAACGTTGGCAACTTCCAGGGTGCCTGCGTGTGCCTGGACTATCCCCTGGACCAAACTCAGGCCGATTCCCGCGCCGCTGTAGCGCGATGCGGTGCGGCTGGAGTTTTTCTGCCACCCGGCGGTGAGCATGCGGGGCAGGTCCTCCGCCGGAATCCCGCCGCAGCCATCACGGACTTCCACCACGGCATCCCCACCGTCAGCTGTCACGGCAATGGAGACGGTGCTGCCCTCGTCACTGTACAGAATGCCGTTAAGGACCACGTTGCGGATGGCCCGCGACAGCGAAGCACCATCGGCCCAGACCACGGTGGGCGTCATGGCGCCCCCCTTGATCGTAATGGCACGGCTGGCCGCCACGGGGGCCAGGTCCGCGATGGCATCGCTGACGACATCATAGAGGTCCAATTGCTGATGATGCAGCATCAGGGTGCCCGCCTGGATCTTGGAGAGCTCCAGCAGGTCGTTGACCAGGGCGGCCATCTGGTCGGCCTGGCCAATGATGCGTCGATGGTAGGCGGAGACGTCTTCGGCAACGCCATCCTCCAACGCCTCGGCCATGGCGCGCATGCTGGCCAACGGAGTGCGGAGGTCGTGGGAAACCCAGGCCACCAGTTCACGTCTGGCCTTCTCCACAGCCTGCTCCCGTTCCCGCGATTCCTCCAACCTGTGGCTGGTAGCGGCCAACTCCGCGGCAAGAGCTGCGAGCTCCGAGGTCATCTTCGGTTGCGGTGCCAGGCTTTCTCCGCGGCCGATCCTGGCAGCGTCACCGGCGAGCCGATTCGTGTTCCTGGCCAGCCCGGCGCCGAGGAAAACAGCGACCACAACAGCGAGGATGGAGGCGATCAGCAGGATGAACCACATCACCTGCAGGTCGGCCTCGGTGATGAACATGGCGTTGAAGGCGCTGACCATTCCGGCCACCAGGATTGCCATGGTGGCCAGCACCACGAGCAGGATCTGGACAACGATCGAGGCTGTGCGCAGTACCCGCTGCAGGACCATCGTCACGGCACCGATGGCCAGGGCCCAGGACATCACGACGGCGACGATAGTGGCCACATCGGCACTAGTCATGGTGGGACGGCTCCGTGCCGTCGTCGAACCTGTACCCCACGCCCCAGACGGTTTTCAGCAGCACGGGCATGGTGGGATTGTCCTCGATCTTTTCGCGCAGCCGGCGCACATGCACCGTCACGGTGGAGAGGTCCCCGAAGTCCCAGCCCCAGACGGCCTTGATCAGGACATCGCGGCTGAAGACCTGATTGGGGCGCCGCAGAAAGAACGCCAACAGGTCAAATTCCCGGACCGTCAACGTCAGGTCCCGACTGCGGTGCGTGACGGCGCGCGAGGCAGGATTAAGAACGAATCCGGCCACCTCCACCGGCGGCTCCGGGGTGTATTCCTTGATGCTGCGCCGCAACACCGACTTCACCCGAAGCACCAGCTCCCGGGGCGAGAAGGGTTTGGTGACGTAATCATCGGCGCCCATTTCCAGACCCAGAATACGGTCGTCCTCGGTGCCCAGCGCCGTGAGCATGATGATGGGCATGGAGTGCGTCCGCCGGATCCGCCGGCATACCTCCACCCCGTCCAGGCCGGGAAGCATCCGGTCCAGGATGATGAGGTCCGGAGCGTGCGTCTGTGCCAGGTGCAGGGCGGTGAAACCGTCGCCGGCCATATCCACCTGGAACCCGGCCTGGACCAGGTAGTCGTGGACAACCTGGGCAATTGTGGCCTCATCTTCGACGAGCAGGATACGACGGTTACCAACATCCCCGACGTCCGTGTCGGACTGGACGGTGTTCATGATCCCAGCATAGGTTCGCATCGGCCGCGACGGGCTGTTCGTGGCCGACGGCGGCCAAGCGTCCCCGTTCCGTAAGGATTTCCGCCTGCCGCGACGGCCCTGCGGATTCTACGGTCAAGGTATGGAAGAAAGGCAGAACAACCAGCGCAACCAGCGCAACCAGCGAGACGACGTGCGGGACAAACCAGCCGCAGTGGCTGACGTGGTGCTGCCCTGCCTTAATGAGGCGTTGGCACTCCCCCGCGTACTGGCCGCCATGCCAGCAGGCTTCCACGCGATCGTGGTGGACAACGGGTCCACCGACGGTTCCGCAGCCCTGGCGGCCAGCCTGGGCGCCACAGTCGTCCTCGAATCCCGGCGCGGGTTTGGCGCGGCTGCCCATGCCGGGCTGCTGGCCGCGGCTGCGGAGTTTGTGGCGTTCTGTGATTGCGACGGATCGTTGGACCCGTCCGATCTGACCCAGATGCTGCACCTGGTACGCACCGGTCAGGCGGATCTGGTCCTGGGTGCCAGGCGCCCGGCACGCGGCGCCTGGCCCGTCCATGCCCGGCTCGCCAACATTGCCCTGAGCCGCCTACTGCGGCGCCGGACCGGCATTCAGGTAACGGACCTGGGCCCGCTTCGACTCGCCCGGCGCGATGCGCTGCTGGGACTGGACCTGGCAGACCGGCGCAGCGGCTATCCGTTGGAGATGTTCCTCAAAGCCCACCGCGACGGCTGGCGCGTGACCGAGATCCCCGTGGCCTATTCGCCCCGATTGGGGAAGTCAAAGGTGACGGGTACGGTGCGCGGGACCCTGACGGCCATGGCGGATATGAAGGTGCAGTTGGACGCCGCCTCCCGGAGGAGCCCAGGGACGGCGAGCCACGGTCCTTTGGCAGGCGGGCCGCCGGCCGGAGCCCGTGAAACGACGCCATGATCCTTACCATCGCTGTCATCGCCAAAGAGTGCCTCCCGGGCAAGGCCAAGACCCGCCTCACTCCCCCGCTCACTGCGGCCCAGGCCGCGGACCTCGCGCAAATCAGCCTCAGCCAGACCCTGGACGCGGTCCGCTCATTCCCCGCTGCCAGGAGGTTGCTCGTGTTTGACGGGACGCCGCGCCGCCGGGACGCTGCGGGTTTCGAGGCAATTGCCCAGAGCGGCGGGGGGCTGGATGAACGGCTGGCCGCCATCTGCCCACTATCTGATGGCCCGCTGTTGCTGCTGGGCATGGATACACCCCAACTGTCCGCCCTGCACCTGGCGCCGCTGTTGGCTGACTGGTCCACCGCACAGCCGCGGCACCGTGCCTGGTTCGGTCCGGCGTCGGACGGCGGCTTTTGGGCCTTGGGCCTGCACAAGCCCGACGGCGCCCTGGTCCGTGGCGTCACAATGTCCACCGACCAGACCGGCAGGCAGCAACTGGACCGGTTGCAGGCGGCCGGGCTGGACGTGGGGCTGCTTTCTGTTCTGACGGACGTGGACACCTTTGCGGATGCCCAGGCCGTTTCCGGAATGTGCCGGGGCACCCCGTTTTCCCGCGCCACTGAGCAGTTGGCCCAACACGCGTCGGCGGCTGCCCTTCCCGGTTCACAGCGCCCGACGGCGGGACCGCACCTTTGGGCGGACGGGTAATGGGCACTCACGCCACCTCCGCCGGCACAGTCGGCAGCGTCACAGCCGGCACCGCTGCCGCGGCCCGCACCGCCGCTGGCTCGGCTGCCTGCGACGTTGCGGAGGTGCGCGTGTTTGGCAAGGCGGGCACGAGCCGTACTCAGGCAGCCTTTCCCTCGGCCTGGGACGGTTAACGCTCCGCCCGGCATCAACCGGTCCGGATCCCATCGGGTCCGTCCACGTCAACATGCTCGGGTGGTCCACCCCGGCCACCGCCAGTGACCGGTATCTATTGGGTTCCGTCCGTGGTCCGGTCCTTGATGTGGGTGCGGCCCCGGCCGAATGCTGTCCGCTGCCCGGATCTGGGTCTGGCGGCCATGGGATCGATACCATCGCCACCGCCGTGAGACTTGCCATAGGCAGTGGCGGCGCAGCGTTTCAGGGATCCATTTTGACCCTGTCCCCCACGAGGGCGGGTGGGGTTCCGCCCTCCTGCTGGACGGCAACATTGGGATCGGGGGAAACGAGGAAGTCAGATCGTGCGCGTCGCCTCACTCCTGGGGCCACGCGGTCAGATCGTGGCGGAGGCCGACACGCAGGACGAGCTCGATCTGGCCTACCTGGCCGTGCTGGAAGATTCGGCAGGACATGCCAGCGCCGCCTTTCCCGGAGCGCGGGCCGGTTCGAAGGCCCTCGCCGCCCATGCGGCCCGCGCCGGTCTGGCCCTGGCTGCTTCCCGGACAGTTCAGGGCCGGGTGTTCCTGACCCTGGAACGCCGGGCATAAAGTTCGACGGCGGCCACCGCCACGAGCGCGGTGGCCGCGAGCAACAGCCAGATGAGGCCCAAGGACCCCGCACAGTCGTCCTGCAGGATGGTGTTGTTAACACCCGTTCCCGGGCCGCCCGGCTGGAGCACCTGCTTCGCCCGCACCAGCGGCGCTGCCAACAAGGTCACGATGGACCCCACCAGCAAGGCCCCGCGCACGGTCCCCTGTTGCGCCGGCCGCAGCCCATACGTCACCCGTGACAGACCGGCCCCGGCCAGCGTTGTCACGGGAACCAGCGCACCGTCGTGCAGCAACAGCGCCACCGCCAGCCATGCCGCGACACCGGTCCACTGCTCAGGTCACGTGAGTCAGAAATCCGACCAGGGCGTATCCGAGGGCAGCCATGCCGACGGCGCCGAGGTGAGTCCTGCCGGTGTCGCCAGTGTTCGCGGATGAGCGGGAGCTTCACGGCGATGTGGAGGGCCAGCGAACTGATAATCACCCAGGCCAGCCAGTAGTGAACGTCCTTGAAGGAGAACGGCCACGGCCACCACTGGAAAGTGGTCAGCAGGCCGATGGTCACCTCTACCAGGGATGCGGCGACAAACCGTGCAATGGAGGCCCGTTCCAGCCCGAGCACCACCGATTTCAGCGGCGGGCACCGCAACAGTTCAGGAAACACGGACCACAGCTTGGCCACCAACAGGAAGCCTGACGCAATACCCCCTGGTGATGTGAATGCCTTGGGTTGCCGCGTACAGCCACACCGGGCGGGTCAGGAAGACCATCCAACCGGGCGGATCCTGCAGAATGTGGCTGAACAGACCCGTCACGAAGCACAAGTCGAAGGCCATACCCAGCCAACGCCCAGGGACGACCGTCAGTCGTTTACTCCGCAACGGTCATGAGAACCGCCCGTTCACTGCATCCATCCGTTGGTGGAGGAGGCCTGTCAATCTGTCCATACCCAGATCAGACCACCGGCACCCCGATCCAGTCCGGGCCAGACCTTACGAAAAGCAAACCATCCGAACTTTTCCGGTCCCGACGCTCACTTTTGTTGCAGTATCGGGAGGTGAGCGAATCAACATCGGGCCCGTCGCACCAGGGTGCGCCGCTCCCTCCGGCCAACGGCAGGCAGGCAGGACTGGCCACCGTGGCGGCAGTGGTGCTGGTACTCCTGCTTGCGGGCGTGATCTGGTGGACAGTCACTACCGACCCGTCAGCGGAATGGGTCTCACCGGCGGGCACGCTGGCCTCATGGGTCCTTTTTCTGCCGGCCGCCCTCGCGGCGCGCCGGATTCCACCCAGGTTCGCCGCCGCCGTCGTGCTGTTGGGCTCCGTGCTGCTGGGGGCCGCGGCCATCTCCGCTTCTCCCGCCACCAGCAACGATTCCGCGCGCTACGCGTGGGACGGCATGGTGCAGAAGAACGGAATCTCGCCCTACGTCCACGTGCCGATCGACGAGGCGCTTCGGGAGCTGCGGCCGTTCTGGCTTTTCCAGGACCCCGGGCCGGACGGTACCTGCCGCAACAACCCCTTTCCCACCGGCACCGAAACCACCACTAACTTCCCGGGCGGAGGCACTCTGTGCACGGCCATCAACCGCCCGGCGGTACCTACCATTTATCCGGCCGTTGCAGAACTTTATTTCCTCGCCGTTCGACTGTTCCCCGGACCGGAGGCAGGGTTCGTAGCCTTCCAGCTCGCCGGGCTGGCCCTGAGCCTGACAGTGACCGTGCTGCTCCTGGCCTTCCTGCGCCGTACCGACAGACCGGCGCATCAGGCAGTGTGGTGGGCATGGTCACCACTGGTCGCCTTCGAGGCCGTCAATGGCGCCCACGTGGACGCGCTGGGAGCAGCCCTGGTGCTCGCCGCAGGGCTGCTGCTGGTCCGTGGTGCGGCGGTCGCTTCCGGGGTGGCTTTCGGGGCGGCGGTTGCCACAAAGCTCATTCCTGTCATCAGCGCCCCGGCCCTGCTTTACCGCCGCCCGGTCCGTTTTATCGTCGCGGCCGTTGCCACCTTCATTGTTGCCTACACCCCGTACGTCCTCGCCAGCGGCTGGGCAGTTCTGGGCTATCTGCCCGAATATCTGCATACAGAGGGATACGAAGGGGTGAGTAGCCCACGCTTCACGCTTCTGAAGCTGGCCCTGCCTGCAGACTGGGCAGCACCGGCGGCCCTGCTGCTGTTGCTGAGCCTCGCCGTCCACGTCTGGCGGACCACCAACGCCGACCGGCCCTGGGACGGACAGGTGCTGATGGTCGGCGGAACCCTGCTGATCGTCTCGCCCAGCTACCCCTGGTACGCACTGCTGCTCCTCCCGTTTGTCGTACTCAGCCGCCGCTACGAGTTCACCGCGATCGCTCCCGTGCTCGCCCTGATGTACTTCACAGGCGCAGAACCCTACGGCCAGTTGGCAGCCAAGCTGGGACTCAGTGCCGCAGCCGTGGTCATCACGGTCATCACGGTGCTAAGACGACGCCGCAACCCGTTTCGAGAGGCTCCCAGAATTGAACTGCAACACAACTGACCCCGCACGATGCCAGTGATGGCCTGTCAGATACCCGAATTATGTCGAACGGGTTGAAGCCGCCGACGACAAGGTCCCGGCCCCTTATCATCGCCGGCTACGGACGGGTCGAGCTGCTCTGCATCGATCCATGCCGAGCCCGCGACTATGCCGAGGCAAATCGCGGTTGGCTTTGAATGCTGCTTGTGGTGTTTGGATTTCCTTGAAGTGGTGGCCGGTCATGTATCGGCATAGTTCCACTGGGAGGATCCGGATCATGGGAGCAAACCGTGCTTCCGTGAAGGAGGCCAAGCGCAGGGTAGGGAAAGAGAAGGACCGCTGGCCAACTTTGGCCGCGCGTCAGGGCTACCGGGCGTGGATGAAGCAACGAGGGTAAACGCCGGGCAAAGTAAGGAACATGCTCCAGGACTTGAGCCAGGCGCTCCCACGTGGACGACCCCAGCGCAGGACTGGTACCAAGGGCCTCAGCTATGTCTCCGGCGCCGTCCGGCGGCGCGCGACTGGCCCTTGCCGAAGTAACCACTGGACAGGTCATCATCGACAGTGGAGACACGAAAGCTGCACTGACGACAGCCCTGGCACGGATCCAGGCACGGCCAGTGCCGTTGCTGAACCGACCCGACTACTATGCGATGCCCGGGCATGAGATCACCTTCGACGCATCAGCGTCGTACTCCCCCGCCTCGACTATCGTGAAGTACGACTGGGATTTCAACGGCGACGGCGCCTACGAGTCGACCGGCGCCGAACCTGTTGCCAAGCACACCTACACGGCAGTCTCCGAAGGGGTTATGCAGGTCAGGATGACCGATGCGAAAGGCCTGGTCGCGAACGCCTCCGACTTCGTCCACATCGGACGGGGGCCCTGGGACGGCCTCCCGAATGCCCCGACGAACGTGACTGCAGTGCCGACATCCACGTCGCAGGGATCAGCACCGTCCAGGTAACCTGGGAGTCATCAGACCCTCTGGTCAACCGCTGGGGACTGACCGTGAACAGCATCCCCGCGGGGATGGTGACGCAAGAACTCGCACCGTGCCGATTACGGATGAGCACCGTGGCAGGGACGTTGAAATCGGAGTCGTGGGCTTCACCGAAGGACGTGGAATTGCCACCCCGACAAGGGTGGTCATTCCGGCAAGCTCGGGCTACGACTTCGGTGGGTTCCAGGCGCCGGTTGATGCAGCGCCGACTCTCAATATCATGACCGCCGGCCGCGCCGTTCCCATGCAGTTCAGCCTCGGCGGCGACTTCGGCCTCGACGTCCTGGCGGCGGGTTCGCCGACCTCCGTAACGGTCACCTGTGAAACCGGGGCGACGCTGGCCGAGGTGGAAACGACCTCGACAGCAGGTTCCAGCAGCCTGTCCTACAGCCCCGGCAACGCCACCTACACCTACGTCTGGAAGACCGAGAAGGTGTGGGCCGGAACCTGCAGAATGTTTTATCTGAAACTCAATGACGAGACGACCAACACAGCGCTGTTCAAGTACCGCAGCTGACGATTCGTCCGCAGGAAGTGCCCCGCACATATCGTGCGGGGCGCTTCTTTGGTGAATAGCTAAGGCGGGACCGGCTACTTGCATGTGGCCAGGATTCCGGCGATGGCGTCATGTTCGGCTTGGGTGACCCAGAGGCTCTATCTGGCCTTCACCGCGGTCTGACGGGCGACGTACTCGCACCGGAACGCCTTGTTCGGGGGCAGCAAGGAAGCTGCATCAGAGTCCGACTTTTTGTCATTGGTGGGCCCGTCCGCGGCCATCAGGTTCAACGGGTCGTTGGCGAGCTGCTTGCGTTGGTCGGCGCTGAGCTGCAGGGCGCCCTTCTGCCAGGCGTCCCTGAGCGTCAACGGACGGTACGGTAGGTGCGGGGTTTCGACGAAGTGCTGCGCGCATCAGGGCAAAGACCCCAATCGTCCAGTTCCGTGACGTTCTCTGCGTGGTGGATCAGGTTGGCTGAGATGACTGTCGTTTCAGTCGCTATTTGTTGCCTTTGTTGCTCGCCGTTAGTCGCTTCTCGCATCGGAGCAAACTGCCATCGATGGCTTGCGGTGGAGATGTCAGGGCTCAGAGTTTGGTGTACTTAAAGGAGTGTGACTCAAGGCCTTCGGGGTTGGGGCCGTAAATGGTGACCATCCGCGCGTAGACGGGTGCCCAGTAACGGCCGGCTCGTCCGGGATTTACGCGTGCCGAATCTCCCGGCTTCAGGATGACAGTCTCGCCTTCGCTCTGGATATGAAGTTCGCCCTCCAGGACAAAGTTCGTCTCGGTGTGGGGGTGGAAGTCCTCCCAGGCGCATGCGTCCAGTTCCCACTCGGAGAGTATGAAGTCGTTCCATGGGCCTACGGGAAGAGAAGTTATGAACCTGCAGCGCAATGCCTGCCATTTGTCCTGCATGGGTTCCAGGGACTTCGCTGGCCAAAAATCTATCGCTTCGCTGGTAGTCACTGTCGGGAGCTGAGGGGTGGTTGTAGCCATTCTTTTCACCATTTCTTTAATAGGGAATCTACTTCTGGCATACCTTGGGGAATGTGAGGAACTTTGCAGAAACGTGACGCAGGTCACTGTGTCAAAACTGTGACATGAACTTGCGTTCAAGTCAACGGTTCACCGCGAAGATGGTAAACCTTTCTCGGGCCACCCGATAGGCTTAAAGAAGCCCCGTCGGTAGGCCGAAACGGGAGACTGGAGAGTGAGCTATGCGGTTACCCGCACTAGACCGAAAAGAACAGCTGATTGCAGCGACGATTGAAATTCTGCGTTGTGAGGCAGTTCAGTCGGTGATCATGCGGACTATCGCCAAAGAGGATAGTGCCCCCTTGGCTATGGCTAATTATTGCTTCAGCAATAAAGAAAACTCATGGATGCGGCCGCCGAGGCTTTGTGGTCTTGGCGCACCAAAAAGCGGGCCGCGAACGGCGTAGACATGATGCGTTTGGCGAGCGAACATGGTGGGCAACGAAGTTGCCCACCATGTTCATGGTGATTCGGAGTCACCGAGGGGACCTGCCGTTGCGTGT
Source organism: Arthrobacter sp. UYCo732 (assembly GCF_040547265.1). Classification (NCBI taxonomy): domain Bacteria; kingdom Bacillati; phylum Actinomycetota; class Actinomycetes; order Micrococcales; family Micrococcaceae; genus Arthrobacter; species Arthrobacter sp. UYCo732. The sequence continues at coordinate 25,845 of NZ_JBEPPJ010000030.1, forward strand.
GGCCATTGAGGAACTGGATGGCTTCATCACCGAAGTCCGTATCCTGGGTGTCTGTGCCGCCGTGAGCTGCGGACTGCGTAATCAGGTCACTGCCTGACCCGCTCTGTCGTCGGGCTCCCTGTCATTTTCCGCTGCCGGCACATGCGCTGGCTCGGCTTATGCGGGGGTACCGGTGGTCGGCGGTGCCGGCGGGGTGATGAGGGTGGGGTGGTCGTACTCGTTGGAGTAGGCGAGGAAGCCCAGGTGGGCTTCGTAACGGATCAGCACGTCCTCCATGATCTG
>NZ_JBEPPJ010000031.1:0-19112 GCF_040547265.1 Arthrobacter sp. UYCo732
GCAGCCTGACCCACAAACCCACACCACCCGCTTCAGCGCCACCACCCCGCCGGAGACCACCCCTGCACAGACCGCAGGAAGGTCACCTCATTTTCTCCATCGCCGAAAAAAATGAGGCCATGGTTGTTCTTGATGGTCTTAGCGGACCGGCCTTTGGTCTGCATGGCCTTGATCCAGTACGTCAGGTGCCGGCAGTTAAGCTTGTCCACGGGTATGTGCCCGATGATGTCGGCGAGGTGCAGCTTCAGCATGGTCTGATATGTGTGCACTGTGCCAACTGAAGGCCGGACCAGAAGGTCGATATGCTCTTGGATCACGGCCGAGACGGTGGGGGCTTTAGTCTGGTTCGCGACCATCGCATGCTGGGCAATCTCAAAGGATTGGTTGTTGGCATCAAGGAGGCGCTTGAGTGTTTGGGCCTCCGCCGACGTCGCTAGGGTAATCCCCTCTTGCTTTCGCGTCTGGGGTTCCGCCAGCGGACCGTGTAGGACGTGGATCCGTCCGATTTTTTCCGTTCCCAGACGCTGGCCATACCCAAAATTCTAGGCTTCGTGTGCACAGAAAACGAGTTTTTGTGCACACCCAAGATCCTGAAACCCTGCTGACCTGCGGAACCACTGTGCCCGAGGTGGGACTCGAACCGGACTCCAGGCCTTGTAAACACTGAGAAGTCCCGGAAACATGCGGAATCCGGCCCAGTGCGGCCAATGTACGGCCCAGTCCGAAGCCAAAAAGTGTGGACATTGTCCACACTCCGAATCTGGCCCTGCAGGCTCCCCACCAACCGCACGTCAAACGGTTCCTCGAATCAACCGGGAACCCCTCCCACAGGACCTACCGCCGAATCAGGTGTTTCTCGATCAAGTCGGCGCTGCCCTGCAAGTCCACGACTCCGGCAGCCACCCCCACAACCAGATCGAAGCCCTCGTTGGTGCTGAAGTCATGCCGGTAGCCGTTGATCCAGAGCAGCAGGACCATAAGCGTCCAGGCAGTCCGCTTGTTGCCGTCGATGAGCGGATGAAACCTGGCCACGGACTCGAGGAGTGCCGCCGCCTTTACGGCCAGCTGAGGATAGGCTTCCGCGCCCATGACCGTCGTTGCGGGGCGCGCCAAGGCGGAGGCGAGCAACCCGATGTCACGGATGTGGAACCCGTACCGGTCGATCACCTGCAGCGCGTCCTCAATCTCGAGGTAAAAACTCATGCATCCTCAAGGCGTTTGAGCAGCACCGCATCGTGGCTCATTACGAAATCCAGACCCTCACTGATCTCGCGACGGCGACCGTGGCGCTGGAGGATCAGCTCAGCCCCTTGGAGAAGAAGCGCCGACTTGGAGGTGTGTTCCTCGGCGGCAAGCTCATCGAGACGGCGGTCGAGGTCTTCCGGAACTCGCAGATTCATAGCCATACTCAATGGTACCAATCCAGTACCAAATACCCTGAGGTGAGGCGTTTCGAACTTCCAGCCCGCCACAACGAAAGATTTGTGCCACAGGGGTGTGAGTCCGGAGCGCGAAGTGGGGACATTGTCCATACCCCCGAAGAGCTCCCCAGACCGGCCCAGTCCGCCCGATATACGAATCAGTCCGAAGACCAGGTGTGCACGTTAAGCACACCCCATTTGGCCTCGTCTGAAACCGCTCGCGCGGACAGGACGACGGCCGCAGCACGGACGGTTCCGAGGCGGCTCGTCAGGCGATCTGGATCCGCTCGCCCGCCGAGTGCCTCGACGTATCTTCGCAAAGTGTCGACCCGGGCAATTTCCCGGGGAGTTCGTTCATGACGTCCTCGGCGCTGACAGCGGTGGCCGTCTTGTCCACGTACCGCAACAGATTGCCGCTGTAGTCCGGAACAAGGTCGATGGACCTGTCCTGCAACGCCCTGACATACACTTCGCGGGATCCGATCCCGGGCTTGGTCGACGCCGGGATGCCGGCTGCGTTCAGCGCACCTGCGTAGATCTCCGCAAGCGTCTGACTCTCGGGGAAGTTGGCCGAGCCGATGACCAGGGCGCCTCCAGAGCTGGCCTGGTCCGTGGGCCGGGCGTTGTTCAGCGGGTCCGCGCCGGCGCCGCAGGCGGCCAGTCCGAGCGTGAGCAGGGTTCCTGCTGCCAGGGCAGCACTCCGTGTCAGGGCATGTCTCATGATCGTTTTCCTTTTCTTAGCCCGGGCAGTTCCCGGGGTAAATGATGGGGGGCATCGACCACAGGGGCCAGATTGTCAGGTTCTTCCGGTAGTCATGACTGCGGTGGCGGTGTCCCCCGTGGTGGGCCCGCGGGGGTCCGGCTGGCCCGGGACGAGGGCCCGCGCGGAGAGCGGGATTGTGAGCCGGACGGCATCGCCGGCACCCAGCGGCCGGCCCCAGGGCGCCTCGGCCTGAAGTGTGATGCCGGATGCGTCAACGGTGACCAGCCGGCGGGGCCCCAGCACCGGGATGTCCGTCACGATGCCGGGCACGCCGTGCTCGGCAGAGCTCCGGGTATTGTCCTGGATGCTGATGCTTTCCTGCCGGATGACCAGCACGCCCGGGCCGTAGGTCATGGTGAAATCGACCTGGCCGCCGGCGTACAGGGCGTTTAGTTCCGCGGATGTCTTCGGGTAGGTCTTCCCTTCGCGCCATAGCGACGGGGCAAGGCCGGTGAGCGTGTCGGACAGGGCCGGGGTGAGCGTGTCGAATGCTTTCCGGTCGAAGCCGAGCGGCACCTTAGCGTATCCGCCGGAGACGCTGTAGAGCACCTGCCTGGTGAAGACGGAGCCGGTGAAGTCCGGCGGCGCCGGGTACGTGAAGCGGCCTGGATGGGTCCGGGACCAGTCCAGCAGCCCTGCCAGGGTCTTAGGGGGGTCGGTGACGGTGGCGGAGTTGTACGCGAAGGTGAACTGGGCCTTGCTCCACGGCGCTTCGCAACCCTCGACCGGTGTCCCGAAATCGTTGGCCAGCAGCGGGTCGGACGCCGCGGTGAGTGTCATGTTGGGCAGCATCGATGTCCAGCCGCAGGACCAGGCCCCGGCCTGTTTGCCGATGCCGAAGTTGTCCCCGTTGACCCAGACCAGGTCGACGGCACCGTTGCGGGTTCCGGCCTGCACTTCGGTCAGGAAAAGGTTCATCGCGTCTTTCGTGTCGGCGACCGGGACGCGTTTGAGCGTGACTCCTTCTTTCGCCGCCGCGGGTTTGAGCGTGTTGTCGACGTAGGAGTTTCCTTGCTCGTCGCCGCCATACATCCACAGGCGCACGGTCTGGCCCTGGGCGGCGGCGGTGACCTGGTCCCAGCCGGTGAACCCGGGCTGGGCGGCCGGAGGGGCGGCGCAGCCGGCCAGTGCCAGCGCGGCCGCCGCGATACCGGGGAGGAGGTTTCTGGCGCGGAGGGTAAAAATCATGGGCGGTGTTCCGGTCCTGTCAGGGTGATCATCGTCTTGGTTGGGCGTCTTCGCTGCGTCACGGCTACGGTTTCCCGGCCGACGTTGTGACCGGACGGAGCGGCAGCATTTTCCGTAGTCCGGCGTTTTCTGCAGCGTCCCGGGTCGAGTGCTGGACGCAGGCCGGGATGAGCTTCCCGGTTTCGGGGTGGCTCATCGCGTACATGCAAGCGCCGAGGCGTTCCTGGGTTTCCCGGATTTTGGGGTCATCACTGACCACGCCCTGCTCCATCAGGGCCCACGCGGGTGTGACGTCGGCGGCGTCCATGAAGTTGTGAACCACGAACGTTTTGAACGACAGCCGGCGGCGCCAGGCCGCGGATGCCACCGCACGCAGGCCGCCGGCGCGGTGCACGAGGCGGCGGGCAAAAGCGGCGATGACGGGAAGGTCTGCGGGGTGGGCCAGGAGTGCCCGGAGGATTCTGGCGCCCACGATCCAGGCCGGGGTGCCGCCGAAATACATTCCTCCGTGGTGCTTCAGGAGCCGGTCGCGCGCGGCGAGGTCCCGCGGGTCCTCCGGGTCCAGCAGCGCGGTGAGTCCGGTCCCGGTGCTGAGGGCGACGGCGGTCCGGTTGCAGCGGGTGTCCCCGAACTGGGTTCCCTGCCAGGGAATCCTGTGGCCGGCGCCGGCTTCGATGCGGGACCAGGGGGCGATGGTGATCTCCTCGAAGTCCTCGGACCATCTCCGGTCATCCCCGATGTAGGCGGCCGGCTGGAAGGAGAGCATGTCGTATGGCATGTTCAGGACCGCCGTGGTGACCTCGGCGACCTGGCCGACGTTGCCCGGGGTGACGGTCATGTTGTGGGCAAGGTAGGAACTGATTCCGTGGTCGTGTTTGAGGGCGACGAACATTTCGGCAAACCGGGCGCGGAACGGGTTCAGTTCGGCTTCATTCCGGGGGCGCACGGCGCCGCGGCGGCCCCGCATCAGGGAATCGAAGTGCGCGGCAAAGGACACTTTGCGGAACCGGGGGCTGCCGTCATGGTCCAGGACGACGTCCAGGAGGTAGTCGTAGTCGAAATCGCCCTGGGTCATGGACATCGGTTCGCGGCCGTTGGCGTGCATGGCTTCCAGGGCTGCCGCGTGGTCCCTGGCCGGGAGCAGGCTGACTTCCCCGCCGATCAGCTGGGCGTGGGCGCGGGGGCCCCGGACCCGGCGCAGGAACTCCATCTGCTTCCTGACGGCGGCGACGGTGTGTCCGCCGTCGATCCGGACCTTGTTCGCGTCCGCGGAGTGGTAGCACGGCGAGCAGGTCAGATTGCATTTGGGAAAAACGCCGTGGGTGCCTTCGCAGCCGACGGCGCTTCGTCCCAGCAGCTGCGCCGGGGTCTTCACGTGCCCGGGGAGCCCGGCCCAGCGCTGATCCATCGCGGCCCTGCTCTCCGGGTGGACCGGACGTGTCAGGAGCTCGACGCTCCGGAGGAGGGCTGGGATCTTCATGGTTCTCCTGCTGGTGTGGAGGCTAAGCGGCGGACCGGGCGGCAGGGTGCCGTGAGCGTGAGCGTGGGCAAGGTGGAAGGGAGCGCCCTCCCTTCCACCTTCCCCGGCGTCTCAGGCGCTCAGTTCCGGGACGGCGGGCAGGTCCAGTTCGGTTCCGGCGTAGTGGTTGAAGTAGTTGGTGAACAGGTTTGCCGCGATGTGGGCGAACGCTTCGGAGAGTTCCTCGGCGCTCCAGCCGGCGTCCAGGGCCGCCTGCCAGGTCGCGTCGGAGACGTTCCCCGTCCTGGCCGCGGCTTCGCGGGCCACGGAGGAGATGGTTTCGATTTTGTCGTCGAAGTCCACTTCACCGGCGCGGATCGCGATGATCTGCTCATCTGTCAGCCCGGCCCGGCGTGCCGAGAGGGTGTGGGCGGCCTGGCAGTAGTCGCAGCCGTTCTGGTTTCCAACGGCCAGGGCGATCGCTTCCCGTGTGCGGGCGTCAAAGCTGCCGTGGGCTGCGATGGCGGCCGACATCCCCTCGTAGGAGGCGATCACAGCCGGTGAGTGGGCCATCCCGGCGTGGATGTTGAGCAGTTTGCCCATTTTCTGCTCCAGTTTCCGGGCGATCCCCTGGGATGCTTCGGGTGCTGTGGCAACGGTGTGGGCGGGAATGCGCGGCATGCGGGTACTCTCTTATCTTTTCGATTCACAAAGGACAAAACTGTGGGCAAGACGGCAGTGGCGAAACCGGGAACGCTCAGGGGCGGTCGCCGCTGACGGTGACGCCACTGCCGGGGGCGAAGGCGACGTGGCCTTTGATTATCCGGGCCAGGGGTGTCGGCCGCGGGTAGGACCAGGCGGCGTTCGGTGCCTGGTGGCCTCCCGCGTGGACGTGGTGGTAGCGGGCGATGCCTTTCCAGAAGCACAGGGTCCGGACCCAGCTGTTTTCCAATGTGTCCGGAACCAGGGACTCCGGTGGGAAGTAGTGGTTGCCTTCCAGATAGACGGTCTGCTCGGTGCGGGCGATCACCTGGCCGTGAAACGTGGCCGTGATCATGAGGAGCTCCGGGCCAGTTTGCGCAGGACGTCGCGGTCCTGGATGGTGATGCGCCCGCGGCCCTGCCGGATGGCTTTTTTGGCCGTGAACTCGCCCATGATCTTGCTGGTGGCTTCCCGGGAGGCGCCGAGGAGACCGGCGAGTTGTTCGTGGGTCAGGTGGATGGTCCGGGCCTGCCCGAAGCGTGGCGGCCCTCCGGCGTCACCGAGTTTGAGCAGGGTGGACGCCACCTGGGCCGATAGCGGCCGCAGCGCCAGGTCGGTCAGGCGTTCTTCGAGGCGGGCTACCTGTTCGCCCAGGAGCCGGGAGATGCGGATGGCGATGCGCGGATCCGAGAGCAGGAACCGTTCGACCTCGTCCACGCTGAGCTGGCAGATCGCGGAGTCTTCGATGGCGTCGGCATAGTTGTCATACATCCGCTGGCCCACGAGCATCATCTCCCCGAACACGGCGCCCGGTTCCAGGATGGCCATCGTCAGGGCCTTGCCGTCCTCAGCGACCCGGAAGATCCGCACCCGGCCGGATTTGAGGATGAACAGCGCCTTGACGGGCTGGCTTTGGCTGAAGAGCAATTCCCCGCGGCGGAACAGCCGGGCCGGGGCCATGAGGTCCATCGCCCCGATCTCCTGCGCGCTCAGATCAGCGAACAGATCAACTTCATTCAAACAACTGAACGGGTCTGCGGGTTCTGCCATCAGCGGGTCGGCCTCTCGTTGCTGCGGGGCCCACGGTCGCAGGTCTCCGGAGACGGTGGCCCCCACATCGACCCGGCAGGAATCGGTCATGCCCGGCTCCTCAGGACACGGACCGCCACCAGTCCCAGAATAACGCCATAGATCAGGTGCCCCATGAGGCTCATCAGCGCGGTGAGGTTAATGGCGAACAGGGGCATGCCCATCATGACCGGCATGATCATCAGCGGGCCAAGGACCCACCAGATGGCCGCGTAGCCGAGTCCGACAAGGGCACCGCGGCCATACCCGGTCGGGAACCGGTTGCCGAACAGTACCGTCAGGCCGAGCCCGATAGCCACCGAAATCATCAGGTGAACACTGAGCCCGACCACGGCCGAGTTGGAGCCGACCATGGACGCGATGACGGGCAGCATGCCCATCATGGCCATGAGAATTCCAAACACGATACCGCCGGCAATGCCCCCGGCGGCCCCGGCCAGAACGCGCCGCCCCACGCCGGTGCCGGACGCGGGACGGGAAAGAGCTGATGCAGAAGCCATGACGGCGACCTTCCATGAACAGGGTTTTGCTGACGTCTTCAAGGTAAGGCCGGTCCGGAGCACCGTTCAGTAATCTGCACTACACAGCAAAAACAAATATCGGCAATGGTGCACACTCCAGTAAAGCCGGGCCCCGGTTATCGGTCGTTCGCCGTCTTCCCGGCCCGGATCTGCAGGTGTCCGCCCCGGGCGGAGGCGGAGACGACATCGACGCAGCGTTCCTCCACGGCCCGCCAGGGGGCGGCGGTGATATCGGATCCTCCGGCCGCGCAGGCCAGTCGTGCCAGCGGAGTGAGCCACCGCGCCCATCCCACCGGGTCCTGCAGGTCCACGACCCCGACCCGCGCGTCTCTGGCCAGCAGCCCGGTCATGTTCGTCCAGGCCTGCTGCCAGTCCCCCATCAGGGACAGCGAGTAGGTGGCCAGGGCAGCATCCGAACCCGCAGATCCCCCGCTCTCTTCGATGCGGGCAGCGATCGACCCTGGATCCAGCAGCACCATGTCCGCCTGGAGTAGGATCACGTTCTCCCAGCCGCGGGCCTGGGCGCGTCGCCGCGCCTGGCGCAGCATGTCGGCGCTGCGGTCGATGCCGACGATGGTCCCGGAGGCACCAATGCGCTCCTGCAGCAGGGGAAAATTCAGCCCGGTTCCGCAGCCGATGTCCAGCACCTGCTGGCCCTCCGTGGGGGCGAGGGCGTCAATGCCGAGCACCCGTCCGGCATGATAGACAGGGTATTCGCATGAGAACTGGTCGTAATACGGGGCAAACAGTGTGTACTTATCGCGGATGGCGGGCTCCTTCAGGTTTCGTTCCGCCGCAGCGGCACGGTCGCGCAAAACCGGACCGTCGGGCGCAAATGTCCGGCATGCAACATCACTCACAAGGAGTCCATCATGGCAGTCTGGGACCGGATCATTGATCTTTTGGTGGTCGGCGGGGGGACCGCCGGGATCGTGGGCGCGAAAACGGCGGCCGGTTTCGGAGCGCGGACCGTCCTGGTCGAACAGGCCCGCACCGGCGGTGACTGTCTGTGGACAGGATGTGTGCCGTCCAAGACCCTCCTGTCGGCAGCCGAACACGCCGCAACAGCCCGCGCCCTGACCGGGCAGGCACCGGCATTCGCTGACGTGCGGAAACGCATCTTCGCCGCGATCAACACCATCGAACCCGTCGACTCCCCGGCGGCACTCGAAGCCGCCGGGGCGGAGGTCATCAAGGGCACCCTGACGTTCCGCTCCCCCGGGGTGGCCGAGGTTGATGGCAGGACGATCCGTTTCCGGCAGGCACTGATCGCCACCGGCGGCGCACCGGTCAGCACCGGCATCCGGGGCCTGGACCCGGGCGCCATCGTGACCTCAGACACGATCTGGGAACTGGAGACCTTGCCGGGGCGGCTGGCGATTGTCGGCGGCGGCCCGATCGCGTGCGAACTTGGACAAGCCTTCGCCCGCCTCGGATCCGAGGTCACCATGATCGTCCGCTCCCGGATCCTCCCCAAGGAAGACCCCGACGCAGCCGACCTCGTCCGGGATGCCCTGGCAACCGACGGTGTCCGCGTCCTGGAGAACACGACCGTCGAGAACGCGGTCACCACGGACGCCGGGTCCCGGCTCCGGCTTGCGCACGGCGCTAATGTGGACGCCGACGTCGTTCTGCTGGCCACCGGCCGCACTCCCCGGACCGCGGGTCTGGGCCTGGACCGGATCGGGGTCAGCCTGGACAAGGACGGCCAGGTGATCACCGATGCCAGGATGATGACGTCCAACCCGCTCATCTGGGCAGCGGGGGATGTGACCGCCAACCCCCGGTTCACCCACCTGGCCGGCGTCCACGCCTCCGTGGCCGCCTCGAACGCGGTCCTCGGACTCAACCGCACAATCAGCGGCACGGTGCCTCGGGTGACGTTCACCGCACCGGAAGTGGCCGCCGTCGGGCTCACCACCGCCGAGGCCCGCCTGCAGCATCGTGCCCGGACTGTCCGGCATCACCATGTCGACCGGGCCGTCACGGAGGACACCACGGACGGGTTCACCCGCCTGATCGTGGACCGGCGGGGAAAAATCCTGGGCGGCACGATCGTCGGTCCGCGGGCCGGGGAATCCCTGGCTGAACTGACCCTGGCAGTCCAGAAAGGAATGACCACCTCTGACATCGCCGGAACGACGCACCCCTACCCCACCTATTCGGACGGTGTGTGGAACGCCGCCGTCGCCGATGTCCGGGAACGCCTGGCCTCTCCGGGTACACGCCGGGCCATGGCGGCGCTGATCTGGTTCCGGCGCCGATGGCTGGACCGGCCCGTGCCTCACCGCAGGGACCGGTAACCGGCGATGATCCGCTGGACGCCGCTGGCGGTGACCATCAGCGCCCAGACGGACGCGATTTCCCAGGCGGCGCCCGGGAAGATCAGCCAGAGGCTGTGCACGGCCACGGTCTCGGCGCCTTCGGTCAGGCCGGCCAGGAAGGACAAGGACCGGCCGTCCCTGAGCTGGCGGCCGGTTTTTTCGGCGATGGAGGAGAACGCCAGGAAGGCCGTGCCGTTGATGTAGTAGGCGAAAAGGACCAGCAGGAACGGCAGCCACGGGGCACCGAAGCCCGCTGCCGCGCCGATCCCGACGCCGAGGACCGTGGCGCCGTAGACGATGAAATCGGCGCAGATGTCCCAGAATCCGCCCCGCCCGGTGTCTTCAATCCCCGCGCGGGCGTTCCGGCGCCGGGCCAGCGGGCCGTCGAGGCCGTCGGCGACCCGGCACAGCAGCCACGCGGCCAGGGCCGGCAGCCACCACTGCACCGCCAGAGCGGCACTGGTTAGGCCAAGCACCAGGTTCAAGCCCGTCAGCCGGTCAGGGGTGATCCATGGCCGGTCCAGCCATCCAGCGACCCGACCCAGGGCCGGCGCCATGCCAAGCCGCAACCGGGCATCAAACATCGGAGGCCTTGTCCTTCCGGCGCCGCCGGACGACGAACACCAGCCCGGCCACGGTAAGCACACCGAGGGCCCCGAGAGAGAGGCCGAGCTGCCACCCCGGCTGGCCGCCGAACGCGCCCAAGGTCACATAACTCACCGTCCCCGGGAGGATACCGATGGCGGTCCCCAGGAAGTAGGGCCACCAGCGGATCGAGGTCAGCCCGGCGGTGTAGTCCGGCCCAGTGCGGCACCGGTACGGCCCACTCAGAGACCCAAAGTGTGGACACTGTCAACACCCCAATTATCCCCACCTAGGCCTCCTCCAAACAGCCGCACCTCGCGTTGACAGGTGCGGCGCTTCTTTGCCCAGAAAGGCTTGATCCTGCTGGAAGATATGAGCCTCGACTGGCACCGGATCCTGCCCGCGCTCATTGCAGGCTCCCGGGCAAGCCCGCACGGCGCACTGAGTCTCTGGTCTCCGAATAATGATTCCACCCCTTAAAATAATTCATGATTCGAGCGGCGGACAGCTGCACGAACGGCGGCGCCCCTCAGACCCGTCCGCGGATACGGCAGACGCACGAAAACAGGGGAGCCATTGCGGCGGCACCAGCCCCCGCCACAGCACGGCGCCAACAATCAGAGCCTCGCCCCGAAGTAGTCGCTGGTTCCCTAAAACCCGACGGCGTCTGCCTCTGCCGGCGACGCTGTGACGGTGGGATCGCCGTGACACCTTGCGTGCGCCCACAGTGGGCCGTTTTTCACATAGCGTGGAGGGCAAGGGCCGTGCCAAGCTCCGGGACTATGACTATGTCTATTTGACGGAGGACGAACGTGGAATACATCAAGCTCGGAAATACCGGCATGGACATCTCGCCGCTGGCCCTGGGATGCATGACGTTCGGGGACCCGGACCGGGGTCCGCATCCCTGGACGCTGCCGGAGGACCAAAGCCGGCCGCTGATCCGCCAGGCCGTGGAAGCGGGCATCAATTTCTTTGACACCGCCAACGTGTACTCCCATGGCTCGAGCGAGGAAATCATGGGCCGGGCCCTCGCCGATTTTACCCATCGGGAGGAAACTGTCATCGCCACGAAAGTGCACGGGGTAATGCGGCCAGGCCCGAACGGGCGGGGCCTGTCACGCAAGGCCATCTTCGCGGAACTTGATGCCAGCCTGACCCGACTGGCAACCGACTACGTGGATCTGTACCAGATCCACCGGTGGGATCCCGCCACGCCGGTCGAGGAGACCCTGGAAGCCCTTCACGACGTCGTCAAAGCCGGCAAGGTCCGCTATATCGGCGCATCCTCGATGGCCGCCTGGCAGTTCAGCAAAGCGCTGTACCTGCAGCAATTGAACGGCTGGACCCGCTTCGTCACCATGCAGGACCATTACAACTTGGTCTACCGGGAGGAGGAACGCGAAATGTTCCCCCTCTGCGCGGACCAGAAGATAGGGGTACTGCCCTGGAGTCCCCTGGCTCGCGGAAGCTCACACGGGACTGGGACGAGAAAACCAACCGCTCGGAGAAGGACGAGTTCGGCAAGACGCTCTACACCACCGAGGAAAGCGACAGGGCGGTCGCCGAAGCCGTGCGCGTCATCGCCGAACGCCGCGGAGTGCCCCGCGCCCAGGTCGCCCTGGCCTGGGTCCGCTCCAACAGCGTCGTCAGTGCACCGATTGTCGGCGCGAGCAAGCCGGCCCACCTCCAGGACGCCCTCGCCTCCCTGGAACTGACGCTCACCCCCGAGGAAAAGGCCGAACTGGAAAGTTCCTACGTCCCCCACGCTGTCGCCGGATACTGAGCACCTCACCAGACCGACGAGCGGGCTATTTCCAAATCCGAAACGGCCACTCCCGTAGGACGTTACCGTCGCTCGTGTCTTCAGCTCCAAGGTCGAACTGGTTTGCCACGTCTGTCTGATCGGCATTGCGTCCGCCATTTTGTTGACCACTCCCTGAGGGAGAGGCCAGGCGCCAAAAAATCCCGACAGCTGGCTACGTAACTAACCCTTTCGATCCCGGCATCGTCCATGTTCCCTTCAGGAGCATCCGCGAGGTGGAGGGCAAGGTACTGGCCATCATCAAGCGGGAATTTCCGCATCTGTCTAATTAGGTGAGCACTTCCCTATCCGGTGCGGATCTTGCCCCAGGCCAGGGCCAGCATGACCAGGAACGTCAGTGCGGTCCAGATGATCCCCGGCAGTGATACGCCCGGCCGGCCGCCGGTGGCAAAGACCACGATGAGCTGGATGATCAGGTACACGACGAGGATTGCGAAGCCGGCCCCGATCAGCCGCATCGCCCGGGCCTCCCGGTCCGCGTGGACCCCCTTGAGCTGCCACACCACTACAAGGGAGGCGAAGATCTCGATCAGTGAGTCCAGGCCGAAGCCAGCCAGGGCTGGGGAGCCGGCCTGGACCGCCGCGGCGGCCAGGACCGCCAGGCCGATAACGTTCCAGCCGAGGGTCGCGTATTCAAGGCGCAGCCCGCGGCGCTGCAGCACACCCGTGCTCGTGATGGTGGCCGTGGGGTCGGCGCTGGTCATGGCGTGTATCCGTTTCGTCAGTGGGGGATGTGTTCCTGGTCGCGGTGCGGGGCCGGTTCGAGCGGGAAGGTGGAGTGTTCGACGGAAACATCGAAGTGTTCCGCCACGCATTTTGCACGCCCGCGAGGATCAGGGCCGCGTGGCCGTCCGTGAGGCACTCATTCTCGAGGGTAACGTGCCCGGTGATCACGGGAGTGCCGGAGTTGTGGATTTGATCGCTATGAGGCGGCGTTCTGTGATCGCTATATGGCGCATAAGTGTCCGCAAGCCGATGCTCTAACGGGCAGTTCTCAGCCCTCGACGACGGACATCGGCAAGCCGCCCCCGTGCACGGAAGGCGCGATGCTGTCTAGCTTCCAGCCGTCCGCGGATGCCCGGAACGTCGCGGTCTGCGGCAACGAGTAGCCCGTCGGGACGCTGCTCGGCCCATTCGTCTTCGAGCTGAGGTATTCCTCGGTCAATTCCTTGAAATGGACGCTAATCTCCGAACCGGTCACGTCGATCGACTCCACCGTCACCGTCGTCGAAAAGGACGTATACCAGTAACCGGTCGATTTGAATCCGACTTTCGACCGTGCCACCACGGGGAGGTCCCGCTCGCGCTTGGCCCGGTAGGCCGCTGTCGTCTGCCCGTTGGCGAGGCGCGGGGCGGTGGGAGCGTCAAGAACTGTGCCGTTGCGATCTTCGACGGCAGCCCGGACGATGGCCGCGAGCTCGGACGACGAAGGGATTGGCGGCGTCGCGGACGGTCCCACCGTCAGCGGACCGGCTGCCGGCTGGCACCCGGCAAGGGCGAACCCAAGCAGCGCCGCGACGGCAGCCGAGGTGCGTAGGTACTTGATCATGATCCCCCTGTCATGGACAGCCTGCCCTGCCAGCCACAACCGGTCAACGGGGATCAGTGAAGTCCCGGCCAAAGTCATCTTTCGAGATGGCGGGGTGTTTCGGTGAGCGTTGATCGTGGGTTGGCGGGCCGTCCCGCCCGGAAAGCAAGAAAATATTCTTCGCCTAGTGTCGATCTGGCCTCGCGCCGTTCGACCTGTGGGTGAGAAGGTCGAAGGGCGACCTTCCATAACAAAGGAGTATGAAATGGCCAAGTACATGTTGATCATCCGGGCAACCGACGAGTCGTACGCGAACTTCGCGAACATCGACTTCGCGGAAATCATGGAGAGCATGGGCAAGTTCAACGACGAGCTGGTCCGTTCCGGGGTCCTGCTGGCGGCCGAGGGCCTGGCCGATCCGAACGAGGGCGTCGTCGTCGACTTTACCGGCGAAACTCCGGTGGTTACAGACGGTCCTTACGGGGAGACGAAGGAACTGTTCGCTGGCTACTACATCCTCGACGTCGCGTCCAAGCAGGAAGCCATCGAGTGGGCCAAGCGGGCGCCCCTGACGGCGGGCAGCAAGACCGAGATCCGCCGCGTCACCACCATCGATGAGTTTCCTCAGGACAACGAATGGATCCAGAAGGAACTCGCGTGGCGCGAGAAGACCGGACAGCTCTGACCCGGCAGTGACAGCGCACGAGGCGAGGGGCGCCGTCGAAGCGGTGTGGCGGATGGAATCCGCCCGCCTCGTCGGCGCCCTCGCCCGCTACACCGGAGACTTTCCGCTGGCTGAGGATCTCGCACAGGAAGCCCTCGCCGAGGCACTCGTCTCCTGGTCCGTCAACGGGGTGCCAGCAGAGCCTGTCGGGTGGCTGCTGACTACCGGAAGGCGTCGTGCGATCGACACTTTCAGAAGGCTGGCGGCGCGCGAGGAAAAGTATGCCCTGCTTGCCCGCGACCTCGCGGCGGAGATACCGGGAGCGGACGCGCTGTTCAGCCCCGGTGCGATCGACGACGACGTGCTGGCTTTGATGTTCGTCTCATGCCATCCGGTCTTGTCGAGGCAGGCGCGGATCGCGTTGACGCTGCGGGTGGTCGGCGGCATGGGCAGCGATGAGATAGCAAAGGCGTTTCTTGTGCCGGTGCCGACCATTCAGGCGCGCATCACACGGGCCAAGAAGACGCTGGCCGCCGCCCGCGTGCCGTTCGCCGTGCCGGAAGCGCACGAGTTGGCGGAGAGGCTTGGCTCGGTGCTTCAGGTTGTCTATTTGATCTTCACGGAGGGTTCTTCCGCATCGGGTGGCGAGGAGTGGATCCGCACGGATCTGGCCAGCGAGGCGCGCCGGCTGGCTCGCGTGCTGGTGCGGCTCGCGCCCGAGCCCGAGGTGTTCGGGCTGCTCGCACTGTTGGAACTCACCGCCGCCCGATTTCCAGCACGACTCGACATGTCCGAACGCCCGGTGCTTCTTGAGGACCAGGACCGACAGCTGTGGGACCAGTCGGCGATCCGGCGCGGACGTGCGGCACTCGCACGGGCCGTGGGGGCCGGACATGGACTGGGCGCATACGGTCTTCAGGCGTCCATTGCTGAGTGTCACGCGGTGGCGCACTCGGTGGCCGAGACCGACTGGCAGCGGATCATCATTCTCTACGAAGCCCTCGGACGGCTGACACCCTCGCCTATCATCGAACTCAATCGTGCGGTCGCGGTCGCGATGGCCTCCGGTCCGGCGGGCGGCCTCGCGCTGGTCGACGCGATCGCATCACGGGGCGAATTGGCCGGCTCGCACCTGCTCCCCGCGGTCCGCGGCGAGATGCTCACTCGGCTCGGCCGTCGCGACGAGGCACGGTCCGCACTCCTGCAGGCCATTAAGCTGTGCGGGAACGCAGCCGAGCGCGCGGCGCTTGAGCGCAAACTCGACGGCGGCAGCCGGCCTTAGCCTTGACCCACCGATAGGCCTGGGCGGATGATCTGTAGCCGGTTTCGGCGGGTTTGCGGGCTGAGGGCATCGTGGGGTGCTGAGCCTTGCTGCTCATTGGTTCCACTGTCCTGGTTGCGCCGTGTGGCTGGGTTTACGGGGGGTGACCCTATATTTTTGTCAAGCATTGGGACCGGTTTTCCTGGCCGAGACGGCGGGTCGCTTAGCGGGCACTCTGCTGCACATTGAAGGATCCTTTACCGGACGGTCTCTCGACCCTTGTTGCCTAACAATACGGGCCGATTCGGGCGTCAGTCTTTCTTCAGTTCCTCGGCGAGCATCACGAGGATCCCGCTGGGACCGCGGAGGTACGTGAGTTTGTAGAGGTCGGCGTAGGTCGCCACGCCGCGTAGCGGATAGCATCCGTGCTTCGCAGCTACCTCAAGGGCCTTATCGATGTTGTCTACAGAGAAGGCCACGCGGTGCATGCCAATGTCGTTGGGACGCGTCGGGTTCGACTCGATCGCCTCGGGATGGATGTATTCGAAGAGCTCAAGTCGACCATGACCGTCTGGGGTCTGGAGCATCGCGATGTTGGCGTGGTTTCCATCCAGTCCAACGGCAGTATCGGTCCACTCGCCGCTGACCGTGTCACGGCCGATGACCGTAAGACCGAGATCGGTGAAAAAGGCGATTGCTGCTTCGATGTCGCGAACAGCGATACCCACATTCTCAAGTTTGATGGCCATGCGTTGAAAGCTACCAAGGCGGAGCGATCAGCTCCAGTGGCGAGGCGCACTGGTCGTCGAGTAAACGGGGATCGGTCTGCGAGTCGTGTGTACGGTACTGATATGGCTTCTCCGCAGACGCTAAGCGAGGCCGAGCGCCGCGTCGTCGCGACTTGGGCCGCAGACTGCGCTGAGCGAGTCCTGGCCTTATTTGAGGCACAGGCTCCGGCAGATGGTCGCCCCCGCGACGCCATCGCCCGAGCCCGAGCCTTCGCTCGCGGTGAGCACAGTGCCGCCGAAGAGATCCGCCGGCGGTTTGTTGCTGGCCGTGCCGCAAGCGAGGTGAATAGCCCTGCTGCGGTGGCTGCCGCCCGCTCTGCCACACAAGCCGCAGCCGTCGCTCACATGGGCGCGCACGCCTTGGGGCAGCCGCGTATGCCGTGAAAGCGGCCGGACTGGCGACGCCCGGTCGGCCCCAGACGGTCGACGACGAGATCCACTGGCAACTCGAGCACATGAGTGCCGAAGCCCGTTCCGCGCTTCGGCGCTTGCCCCCGCTGGGTGGGAATTCCGCCGGTCCGCTGGGGCCAGGACTTCTTGCGTCCGGAATCCTCGCCTCGATCATCCGCGCGATCCAGGCCGACTTGGCTCGCCCTGACCAGCCTTCCTCCAGCTGAATCTGCCGCCCGCAAGCTGGTCCTACGCCGCAACACCCTTCAAGTACTCTTTCGGTGGCCGAATGTTCGGTAGGCGGGGGATCTGCGGCAAGGAGGTGCGTTTCGGCTCATTGTCCGTCGAGACAGTCTGTTATCTAATGTGTAGACACCGGCGAAGTCTTCGTCTCGGCTCTAAGGAGCTTGCATGGAATCCAAGCAGTGGCGGAAGCTAGGAATCTTGGGGCCAGCCATACCGGACGCCGCGCTGTTGAACAACGTTGTTGGCTTTGCGCTGGGGGAACCCGAGGTAGAGGTTCATACGGTTGGTGCATACGGCATTGGATCGTCTGTCCTGAACATGACCACCGGGGGGTTGTGGAGAGTTTATGGTTCGGCCCGCCCAGCGGATTCTTCGTTACGGACTCTGGCATTCAGTGTTGTGGTGAAGCTTATTCAATCGCCGCTGCTGTGGGGTGGCATTGAGCGGATACCACAGGAGTTCCGACCTGGCTTGGTAGCCAACTATCCGTGGCGGACGGAGGCTGAGGTCTACGCCTCGGGGTTGTCGGACGCCATGCCGCTGAACAGTCGTTTGCCGAAGCCGTTCGGCGTCGTCGAGGTAGGGGAGGACCGGGCGGTTATTTGGATGGAGGATGTTGTCCAGGACGATCATGCTGAATGGTCAGATGAACAATTCAGGGATGCAGCCGGGGTGCTGGGTTTTCTCGCCGGAAGTACGGCAGTTGAACGATGCAGTGAGGGGATTCGGGACACGAGGCGGCCGAACCGGCTGAAGTATTTCTTGGCGGGAGTGGGAAAGTCCGTGCTGATACCGGCCATTAAAGGTCATGAGATATGGTCTCACCCTGCTGTAGCGGCAAATTCGGACCCTGCCCTTGTGTCCGGGCTGCGCTCCTTTGCAGATCAATCCCACCTGCTTGTGGACGAGATGATGACCTTGCCGGCGCTTCCGGCCCACGGTGATGCGTGTCCGCAAAATCTTTTGACAGAAGGGGAAGACCCCGTCACCGGACGCACGAATTTCGCGGTGGTGGATTGGGGGATGTTCGGGCAGGTCTGTGCCGGATATGATCTGGCGCAGTTACTCGCCGGGCGGGTCAACGAGGGAACCATGCCAGGGACGGCGCTGCATCGCTTGGAGCCGATCTGCATGGACGCCTACTGCGCCGGCCTGAAGGCAGCCGGTTCTACTGTGAGTCGGAATCAGGTCCGTCGGGTTTTGGCTATTTCAATCGCTGTTTTTTCCGGCCTCACAGCTGTATGAGCGACCGACTCGCTGAAGGGGACACGGGTGAACTTCGGTCCCTAATGGCGGGCAGACTCGACATGGCCCGTTTTGTCCTGGACCTTCTCGCGGCAACCTCCAAGTGACAGAGGTGAAGCTCGGCAGCCCTAACCCCGTCGTCGGGCTGATTCGCGATTAGCAACACCTACTACCCGGCCCCGGCGCCCGTTAGCCGGTCGTCCAGCGCTCAGCCAAACATGCCTTCGGCCAGCCGTGTGAATCGCGGCGATATATGGCGGCCTTTTCACGGCGCTAAATGACACCCCCGGTGCCCGTAAGCCGATCCTTCACCGGACGCTCGCCACATTCTGCTTAACCGGCGGCTACGAGCTCGATCTCGAAGCCGTCTGAGTTGAAGAGGTAAGCGGCGTAGTGATCAGGGCCGCCAGCGTGCGGGTACTTGTCCTGGAACAGCTGCCTCCATCCGTAACGAACGCCTTCCACGACAAGCGCATCCACGTCTTTCTGACTTCCCGCGTGGAACGCCAAGTGGTCAAGGCCCGGTGCCGTGCGCTCATGGTCACGGCCGCTCAAGGCTGGTGACTGTTCGACCACGATGTAGGTCGGGCCAAGTCGCCAACTGGTTCCTGAGTCCCAGCTTTGGTAAGTGGAGTATCCCAAGCGGGGCAGAATCCAACCCCACTCATGCTTGGCGCGGTCGATGTCAGGGACCCATAGCTCGACATGGTGCAGGGTCCCCTTGGGAGGGGTGTTCACGAAGGTGAGTCTTTCATGCTCGATCACAGGCGCCCGTAAGTCGATCCCTCAGCGGGACATTATGAGGCCTGTTGATCTGGTTGGGTCAGCAAGACGATCGCCAAGGCCGACCGTTCAGGGAGGCAGATCGCTAGTGCCCCAAGCGAGCCGTTTTCACCGGCGGCGTGAGGCCAGCACTCCATAGAACGCGGTCACGACGAAAACAAGTGTTAGGAGTACTGACGTATTGACGACGATGGAGAGCTCCATTTGGTGAGGCAAGAGCATGGTCGTGTCCCACCCCCTACGTGTCAGGGTTGGGTGAGGCCAGTACCTCATAGCAACTTCGTCTAATTCGTAGGGCGAGAATCAGGATCATCACCAATGTCTGTCTCC
>NZ_JBEPPJ010000032.1:0-11062 GCF_040547265.1 Arthrobacter sp. UYCo732
GACCCGTGGGGCTTCGGCGCCTCGCTCGAATGGGCCACGTCGTGCCCGCCGCCTCGCCACAACTTCACGTCCCTCCCCCGCATCCGTTCAGAGCGTCCGGCCCTGGACCTGCACCACCCGGAACTTTCGCAGGTACATACAGTCGAGTCGCCTGCTCCCGTAGCAACAGTGCTCGGTAACGCCGACCAGAAGGACACAGCCCAGTGAAGATCGAATCTTGGATTTTTGGCGGCGGCGT
Organism: Arthrobacter sp. UYCo732; assembly: GCF_040547265.1. Lineage (NCBI taxonomy): Bacteria > Bacillati > Actinomycetota > Actinomycetes > Micrococcales > Micrococcaceae > Arthrobacter > Arthrobacter sp. UYCo732. Next base: position 239 of record NZ_JBEPPJ010000032.1, read on the forward strand.
TTTCTTCTTCGTACCAGTCGCCCTGGTTTATGGTTTCATGACCAACTGGCATGAACCCGTTGGCCTGTTGGGAATTCTCCTCGTGGCCGGTCTCTCGGGCATGATCGGTGCCTACCTTGGCTTCACCGGTAAAAGGGTCGGACTCCGTCCGGAGGACCGCAGCGACGCCGAGATCCACGAAGGCGCCGGCGAACAGGGGCACTTCAGCCCCTGGAGCTGGTGGCCGCTGGTCCTGGGCCTTTCCTGCGCAGGAGGATTCCTGGGCCTGGCAGTCGGCTGGTGGATTACGTTCATCGCCGCAGGACTCGCCGTGGTTGCACTCGTGGGCTGGGTCTTCGAATACAGCCGCGGAGACCACGCGCACTAAGGTCCCCTGACCCGACAGCTGCAACGGGCGTCTACTGGAAACTTGCGTCAGACAAAAACGTTGGGTCCCACCTTCGGGTGGGGCCCAACGTCGTTATATATGGGGGACAAACGCACCGGTATCCCTACGCGGCCTGGTCCTCCTGAGGGTGTCGTGAGCCGCCAAGTTTGGGTTAGTGGACGGGGTTTCGGATGTATTGGTAGACGGTTTCTCGGCTGATGCCGAATTCGCGGGGCTGAGCCGGCCCATGACGGAGAGCATGGGGTTCGCCAGGGGCGAGTCTTCGCCGGTGAAGAGGGGGTTTTCCTTCACGAACTCGATGCGGGTCCACGAACTCCCGGGGACGACGGTCCCCAACCCCGCAGAACGTCGAACCTATGATTCGGATCAGGCTGCCGGATTGACGTTGAGTGAGCTGGAGCGTTGGCTGGCCCCGGCTGTGGTTTCCTATCACGGCCAGTATCCATGGGAGTCTGGCCTACACACTGATGACCGGAGCGATCCGACTCTGCCCGAGCTATCGAAACGGGCATGGGATTCCTTCGACATCGCTGTTGAAGCGGCCACAGAATACCCTCTGATCGCGAAATAGCGCTACGACTTGGCACGGTACGGATGCCGGAGTGAGAATCCGTGCGCGGTCTCCGGGAAACCTTCGCCGAGCTTCAGATACCCCTCGACTTTCTGTCACAAACAGGGAATCAATGACCCTTTGCACGACTTAGAATAAATGACTGGTTAAGTGACATATTTTTGATTCCAACCCGGTTTGAAATCGCACTGTCACTTAAACGAACGTATAAATGACAGAGGAGAACTGCTGTGCTCGTTGGATACATGCGCGTCTCAAAGGCGGACGGCTCCCAGACCACGGACCTGCAGCGCGACGCACTCCTGGCCGCCGGCATCGATCCGGAATCCCTCTATGAGGACAAGGCCTCCGGGAAGAGGGATGACCGGCCCGAACTGGCCGCCTGCCTCAAAGCCATGCGCCATGGCGACGCCTTGGTCGTATGGAAACTGGACCGGCTGGGCCGGGACCTGCGCCACTTGGTCAACATCGTCCACGATCTCACCGAACGCGGTATCGGGCTGAAGGTCCTCACTGGGCAGGGCGCCGCGATCGACACCACCACAGCTTCGGGGAAGCTCGTCTTCGGGATCTTCGCCGCCCTCGCCGAGTTCGAACGTGAACTCATTTCCGAGCGAACCCTCGCCGGCCTCGCTTCCGCCCGCGCCCGCGGCCGCAACGGAGGACGCCCCTACAAGATGACCCCAGCCAAACTCCGGCTCGCCACTGCATCCATGGGCAAGCCCGGCACCAAAGTCGGGGAGCTCTGCACCGAACTCGGCATCACCCGCCAGACCCTGTACCGGCACGTCTCACCGGCCGGAGAGCTTCGTCCCGACGGCGTTAAGTTACTGGCACGGTAGGAACCAAGAACGGCTGCACGTCGAGCGCGGATAGCTCACTGATTCTCCGCCGCTGCGTCAGGGTCGGTTCCTGCCGGCCGCGCCTCGCAAGCTAGCGCCGGTTCCCCGGACCTCGGAGACTTTTCTCGGCTACGTCTCTATCTAGGACTAGGGGGTTCCCGTTACCCACACCGGAGTGCCTTCGGGCCGGTAGATGACTGCGTTTCCGTCGTCTTGAACGATGAGTCGGCTTCCGGGGTTTGCCTGTTTTGCTGTCCCACACGTAGTCCTCGTCCTGGCCGTAGAGCACGAGGTTCCCGTCGGCCTGCATGATGCAAACCCCGGCAGCGCTGCCATCGGTCCCGGAGTCCCCCGTCCGGGACGTTGAGCACGAGGTTCCCGTCCGCCTGATACATCAACCCGTAAAAGCCGTTAGCGGCCCGGACTGTTGGGTGGAGAGTCGTTTCGGGCTGCATTCATGACTACACCTTGATTTGGTTGTCATCGATAAGCACTTTAGGAGTGCGACCGGGCTCTGGGTTCGGTAGCGATCCCGGTACCGTCCCTCGGTGCACGGTCCAGTCCCCGTATCAGGATCAGGTGTTCCCGGAGTACGGCGACGTGGTCATCGGGGTGGGCAGCGAGAAGGCTGCGCAGAGTGGCCTTGACAGATGCGGCTTCCGGGTCGGTCAGGACCGCTTGGATGATGCCACGGGCCTGGTCTTGCAGCGACATGGCTGTGTCGTTTTCTGGTCCTCCGGCGCGGGGTGCCGTGGCGTACACGGGAATCCGGGGATCGTCAAAGTTCATCGGCTCGTCCTTTCCTTGGGAACGTTCTCTTTGGGGACCTGCCGGCAATGCCCTGGTCCGTTGCAACTTTTCATTTATGGGACCGTGCATGTGTGTGCGGGCCGTATCGGCGGCTGCGGGTCTTCGGGTTGCTTGGTTTCCAAGGACACCGGCTGGCTGGGAGTTTCGCTTTGGAATGGCGGCGCAGCGGGGCCCTGACCGGTTCGGGCTTTGATCCTTTTTCGGAGGTACCAGGCTGCCGCCGCGGCCGTGAGGACGGCCAGCAGTGCGATGGTTACTGTGGGTCCGAAGGTTTTGGCGGCCGTGAGGTAGGCGTTTCCGGCGAAGTATCCGGCGAGGACTACCGCGGCCCCCCAGATGGTGCCTCCGGCGATGTTGAAGGCCAGGAATCGGCGGTAGGGCATGTGGGATAGCCCGGCGAGGGCGGGCATGACGGCGCGGAAGAACGCGGTGAACCGGCCTAGGAACACGGCGGATCCTCCCTTGCGGGCGAGCAGGTCCCGTGCCCGGTCCAGCTGCGGCCCGCGTTTTTGGAGCAGGGGGATCTGTAGGATCCGGGACCCGAAGTGGCGGCCGATCTGGTAGCCGACGGTGTCTCCGATGATGGCTGCGGCGATGACGAGGAGCAGGATGAGCCAGAGTTGAAGATGGTGCTGGCTGGCCAGGACCCCGCCGAGGACGGCTGCGGTTTCGCCGGGCAGGATGAATCCGATGAACAGGGCGTCTTCGGCGAAGACCAGGGCAGTAATGATCAGGTAGGCGGGCAGGGGCCCGGCGTTGCGGATGGCATCGATGATCCAGGTCATGACGTGCGGTCCTGTTCTCGGGCCGCCGGACCGGTTGATCCTCCAGCGGCCGTCTGGCTCTGGCTCGGGCTCTTCATGGTGGGTCTCCTGCGGGTTCGTATCGGTACTACCAGCATGGATGATGACGCCTGAGGGGATCCTGAGGCATGTCCCTGCACCGTCGCCTGGCCCGGCAGTAACCTGTGTCAGTCTAGTTTTTCGCCGGTGCCCTTGGCTTTGGTGGCGGTGGCGGTGGCTGGTGCGAGTCCGGGCGCGGCGGCCTCAACGCTGATTTTTACTTCGTTGGTTGAGGTGCGGTAGAGGCTGTATTTGTTTTCCGGGTAGTGCCCGGGGCCGTTGCCGTTGTCGAAATACACGGTGGCGGACGCGTCCGGCGCCAGGGTCAGTCCGTCCAGCTTCTGGTAGTAGGACTCCGTTTGTCCCGTGGCTGAATCCGTCATGGTGTAGTACACCTCGATACTGCTGATCCGGGCGGGGGTGGAGTTGCTCAGTGTGAACTGGAGCCGGTCCGGAATGGCGGCGTTGGTTTGCGGGTCGGTGTTGTCTTCGGCCTTAACTTTGCTGATGGTGAGTCCCGGGGCGATTCCGGTGGTGGCGATGGGGTTTTTGGTGACGGGCAGCACGGTGGCCGCCGGGGCTGTTGATGAGGGCTGGGCCGATGGTGTGGGGGCCCCGAGGGTCCCCTGCCAGATCAGGATCGCGGCCAGGGCGGCGATGACGACCAGTGCCAGGAAAAGAATTTTCTTGAGGGTGAGCGTCTTCATTGTTCTAGGCCTTTCGGAGGAGTTTGTGCCGGGTGCCGGCCAGGAATGCTGCGGTGATGGCCGCGGAGAATCCGGCGAGGAGCCAGAGGCTGTGGTTGAACGTCCCTGCCCACACAAATGCAGGGCTCTGTTGGTTGTACTGGTTTTTGATGCCGAGCCAGGCGAAGAGGGGGCGTTCATATTGTTTGGTCAGGGAGGTTTGTTCGATGAGGTCGCGGGCTGTTTCGTAGCCAGTAAAGTTCGCCATGACGGCGTGTTCGTGGGCTTTGTCGATTTGGAGGCTCGCGAAGAGGCCGCCGGGGATCTGGTTGTCCGGGTCCATGGTGTCGCCGATTTGCGGGATGATCAGGACCACCACGAGCCAGAGGACCAGGGCCAGGATCAGCCCGGTAGCCGGGGCCCGGGTGAGGGCGGCCAGGGCCAGCGCCGCGAGGGACCACAGGGTGAGGTAGATGGTGGTGTGGGCTGCGGCGATGAGCAGCCGGATGAGGTCTGTTCCCGTCAGGGGGGCGTTGCCGGCGATGAGCAAAGTCGCGGTGATGACGGCGAACAGGGCGGTGGTGACGGCGGTCCAGATGATCAGGGCGGCCAGGATTTTCCCGGCGGCGAAGCTGTGCCTGCCAAGAGGGCGGGTGAAGAGCAGTTGCAGGGTCCCGTTGTTCTTCTCCTTGGCGATCAGTCCGTAGCCGAGGATTACGGCGAAGAGGCTCCCGACGATTTCCAGGTATTCCATGCCCGCCCGGAGCATCTGTAGCGGGAAAAGGTCAGGCGGCGGCGCGGTCACGGCACCACCGCTGGCTTTAAGAGCCGCGAGATAGGTGTTGTAGTCGGCAGTTTTGGTCCGGAAGTCCGCGGCCGCGACGAGGACGGAGAGCACGACGACGACGGCCAGGAAGAGGATGAGCAGCCGCAGGGAACGGTTGCGGGAGAGGTCCCGGAGTTCCTTCTGGCACAGCGTGATGAGGCTAGTCATGAATTTCCTTTCGCATGCTGGGCCGTCCGGTCAGGACGACCGCGCCGATCCCGGCCAAGAGGAAGGCCAGGATTACCGTGATCCCGCCGGTCATGGTGCCGGTGGCTTGGGGGTCCTGGAGCAGGATTGCGGCGACGTGTTTGAAGTGTTCCCCGAGTGACAAGGGACCGGTGAGGGCCGCGGTGAGCGCAAAGATGCCGGTCTGCGGGGCCGTAGGCGGTGTTACGGGGTTCAGCAGCGAGACGGGGTGGACCGCGGTCCCGAGCAGCGGCAACACGAAGATAATGACGCTCCAGATCACGATGGGGACCAACAGAGCAGAGGTGTAACTGGATGCGTGGATCCCGCTCACCATGCCCAGGGCCACAAAAAAGAGCAGGAAGAGCCATGCCACGCCAAAAAGTTCCGTGAGTCGGAGCAGCTGATCGGGTGCGGGGATGGTTCCGGTGACGGCGCTGATGCAGGCCGCGCTGATCAGTGCCGAGGTCCCCAGGACGGCGAGGAGTCCCAGGCTGATGCCGGCCATTTTCGCGGACAGGTAGCTGGCCGGGGTCAAGCGCCGGGTCAGGACCAGATCGACCGTCCGGGCACGCCGGTCCCGCATCGCGGACTGGACACCGTTCACGATGGCCAGCAAGGCCCCGATCAGGAGGATGTAAATGACGGTGTTGCGGGCATAGTAGAGCGGCGGGACATTCCCGAACGGATTGGGCGCACCCGTGAGCCCCTGGCCGGCCGCTGCGTTGTACACCTCGGTGACGGTTGCCTTCGCGGCCGAGCCGATAAATGCCGAGGCGGCGGTCATGCCGATGAATATCATCAGGAGCAGTTGGGGCAGGCGTTCACGGCCGGCGCTGCGCAGTTCGTGGCCGACGGTGGCTACCCAGGGATTCATGAGGGGGTGCCTGATTCGATGTGGAGGTAAATATCTTCAAGCGATGCCTGGTCCGGGAAAGCCTCCAGGGTGGCCGCGACGGAGTTCTGGTAGATCAGCCTTCCTGAGCTAAGGATCCCGATGCTGGTGCAGGTCTTGGTCACTTCTGCCAGGAGGTGGGTATTCATGAACACGGTCATTCCCACGGACTGGTTGAGGCCGATGATGATCTCCCGCAATTTGGCCACACCCTGCGGGTCCAGTCCGGAGGTCGGTTCGTCCAGGAACAGAACCTTCGGTTCGTGCAGGATGGCCTGTGCGATCCCGGCGCGTTGACGCATCCCTTTGCTGAACGTGGACATCCGTTCCTGGCCGTGGCCGGTGAAGTCCACGGCAGCCAGTGCCGTCTCGATGCGGGCGGCGGGATCCGGTACCCCTGAGAGCCGGGCGAAGAACATCAGGTTCTCCGCCAGCGTGAGGTTGTCGTAGAACTGGACATTCTCCGGAAGGTAACCGATCGACCGGCGCACCCGGTCAGCACCGGCGCTGACGTCGTGGCCCGCTATCCGTGCCGTGCCGGACGAGGCAGGCAGTAGCGTGGTCAGGATATTCACGGTCGTTGTCTTGCCCGCCCCGTTGTGTCCGAGCAGGCCGAAGATCTCGCCTCTGGGAACTTCGAGGCTCAGGGCCTCAAGGGCCTGTTTCGACCCGTAGGTCTTAGCCAGCATGCTGGTTTCGATTGCCATTTCCGTCATGCTTAGCAACTTATGCCGCTGCCGATAAGAGAATCCTGAGGATGCGCCGAACCCTTCGGATTCCGACATCAGGGGTTCAGCCCCAGGGCGGGCGCGAGCCAGTCCACGGCCGGGGCCAGGGACTGCCGTGGAACCTCCCAGGAGTGTCCCAGCCCGGGCACCAGGGCCGTCTTGACGTCAAAGCCGGCTTTAGCTGCTGCGTCAGCGACCCGGACCTGGTAGCCGGCGAACGTGCCGTCCTGCGCCCCGGCGGCGAGGTAGATCCTGTTGTGGGTGTAGTGCCGGGTGGCCAGGACGTTCAAGGGCGCGACCGCGTCGAAGGCGGCCGTATCGCCGCCGAACGCCTGTGCGATGGTCGCGGCCCGGTCCGGACCCAGTGCCGGTTCCGCTTCGCCGCTGACGTCGATTACTGAGGGGTATTTGTCGGAGTGCAGGGACGCCATTTGCAGGGCGCAGGTCCCGCCAAAAGAGAAACCGCCGATCGCCCACCGGGCAGGGTCAGGATCCACTCTCAGGGTGGCTTTGATCCAGGCGGGGACATCGGTGGAGAGGTACGTGCCGGCCTTGGCGATGCGCGAATCCATGCACATTGTGTTGGCCGTGGCGGAGCCGTTGACATCGGGTATGACTACGACGGGTGCGAGTCCGTTGTGTGCTGCGGCGAAAGCATCCATGGCGGTTTTGACGCCGCCGGCGGTAACCCAGTCTACCGGTGAGCCGGGCTGGCCGGCGATCAGGACCAGCACCGGCAGTGCCGGTCCTGTGTCTGCCTGGTACGCCGGTGGGAGGTAGACGTAGGCGCTGAGGGCGGCGAAGCCGGACGCCGTACCCGGAATTTGCGCCGAGTTGATCGTCCCGGCCGCAGGGAGACCCGCCGGCTTCACCCATGTGGCCGCCAACGGGCCCGTTTTCGGGCCGGGTCCTGACGGGTCCGCGGTCCGGGGCACCAGCCGGGAGCCTGACGGAAGCGACTGGATCGCTGCGGTATTGGCTCCGGTCAGATCACCGAGGGTCCGGTAGGTGCCGAAGTAGGCATTTACTTCCAACGCGGCGCCCAGAATCAGTACCGCCATGGCCACAAGTGCAGTAATTTTGCGCCGCCAGCCGGTTCCCGCCATGTTCAGACCCGCCAACAGGAGAGCCAGGAACGCGACACCGATCCACCCGGTAACGGGCCAGGGCAGTGCCTGGGCTGATACTGCGGCCACATGAACCAAGTACCAGCTTGTCCCCTGAGCCAGCAGGGCCGCGGCGGAGATCGCCGAGGCTATCTTCATCCACCAACTCCGCCCGCGGCGGAGCAGGAGGAGCAGTGCCGCCGCCGCTGCCGCGGACCCGACACTGACCGGAACGATCCCGGTGAGCAGATCCAACCCGGAAAGAGTGTTCATACCGTAGTCCTTCGAACTGCCGGTGCTCCCGGACGCCGGGAGTTAATACCGGACGCTGGTGTTGCTGCCCAGGCGCCGGAAGACCCGCGAAGCGGGGTGCTTCGCGGGTCCCGGTACGCCGGCGGCGCTGTGCTGTGCTGTCTGCCGGGCCTTTCCTCAAGGCCGCCTGCGCGGGTCGGTGCTACGGGGAACCGGGGGCGTCCCCGGGATCGGTGTGGTCACCGGTCTGCTCAATGTTCGGACCGGTATCACCGGGCGCCTCCGGTGCGTCTGCCGCTTCGGTGCCCTCGACGGCACCCGGAGCATCGGCTGTGTCGCCCGGGGTGGGCGTGTCGACGGCACCTGGTGTGTCAGCCGTGTCGCCCGGGGTGGGCGTGTCCGCCGTGACGGATTGGGTGGTGGTCGGCGCCGGTGTTGCAGCGTTTGCGGCCCCAAGGCCCAGCCCGGCCATGCCGAGGACTCCTGCACTGACGATGACGATTTTGGTCTTGGTTTTCAGGTCTTTAACGTTCATGTCCGGCTCCTTTCGTGGCGGGCTCTTGGGTCCGCCGGTGCCTCCCGGTGCGGGTGGCGATGGTTCAAGTGTGGCCCGTGGCGCCTGAGAGGAGACTTAGCGTGCTTGAGGTCCGGCTGAGACAGGACCCGGGGGAGGGGTTTGTTTTCTGCCCTGTGCCGGGCCCATCCTTGGAACATGGATGCTGCTCAGGGTTTGGCGCGCCAGCGCAGTGCGCGTTGGGGTGTGCGCAAGCGCGCGACCGCGACCGCGGTGCTGGTCGTGGCGGCAGCACTGGCCGTGGGCGGGATCGTCCTGCTCGCCTTGCTCCAGAGCTCCCTCGTGGCGTCAACGGAAACGACGGCGCGGCAGCAAAGCTTCGACGTCATCGCACAGATCTCCGGACAGGACGTCGCCGAGGCCGGCCAATACATTGCCTTGACCGCCCATACGGGTCAATACGTGCAAATTCTCGCACCGGGAGGTTCAGTATTTGCCTCATCGATACCTGCAGCTGCGGCGGCCCCATTGACTTCCCTTCGCCCCGGGGCCGGACAGACCCTGACCCAGGACGTGACCGGACTGGACAGCCTCCATGACAGCGACGATTTCCTGATCGTGGCGACCGGCGTCGATGTCGGGGGCCGGCTCTACACGGTGGTCGTTGCCGCGACCGTCCAGGTCCAGGCTGACACCGTTTCCACGGTGGCTTGGTTCATCCTCGGGGCCACGCCGATGCTGCTGGTGGTCGTCGGTATTTCCGTCTGGGTCCTGGTCGGGCGGTCACTGCGGCAAGTGGAACTGATCCGTGGTCAGGTCGCAGGGATCAGCGCACGGAGCCTGGACGGGCGCGTGGACGTGCCGCCCACCGCCGATGAGATCCAGTCCTTGGCCGAGACGATGAACATGATGCTGGGCAGGCTGCAGGCCTCAGACCAGGAACAACGCCGCTTCGTCTCGGACGCCAGCCACGAACTGCGAAGCCCGCTTGCGACACTCAGCGCCGGAGTGGAGATCGCCGCCGCTGACGCTTCCGGCGCGACCTGGGAACAGATGAAAACCGTTTTAGCGGGGGAAACAGCCCGGATGCGTTACCTGGTCGAGGATTTGCTGACCCTGGCCAAAACCAACGACGGCGGTCTCCGGCTCGAGAGCACGGACGTGGATCTGGATGATGTCCTGAACGAGGAGATCCGCCGGCTGCGTTCCACCAGCACCCGCGTTATCGAGGTCAGCCTCGAGCCCGTCAGGGTATCCGGGGACCCGCGGCGTCTGGGCCAGGTCGTGCGCAACGTCCTGGACAACGCCGACCGGCACGCCACATCCCGGATCAGCATTCGGCTGCGCAACACCAATGACGGGGCGCTCATTAGCATCGACAACGATGGATTGCCGGTGCCGGCGGCTGAACGGGATCGGATTTTCGAACGTTTTGTCCGGCTGGATCAAAGCCGGTCCCGTGAAAGCGGCGGGAGCGGTCTGGGCCTGGCGATCGCGGCCGGAATTATGGCAGCTCACCACGGCTGGATCCGCACCGGTGAAACCCCCGGCGGGGGTTGCCGATTCGAGCTGGGCTTTACTCCGGCTCCCGCCACCGCCCGCCAACCAGAGGGGCCGGACCTGGCAGTGGACCCGCGGCTCGCCGAAGCGCCATGAAGGCGCTGTGACCGGCTTCGCAAGGTTTCGAAAGCCCGGGCATGGGCCAGTTGCGGCTTCTTCGGGTTATGTGGGAGCGGCCTTGGAGCGCGAGACGTCACAGCGGTTCCTCAGTTCCAGTGCGGAAGTGTTCTCCGTATGTACCTTCGCAGCGCAACCAGCACCGCATTGGCGATCATCGTCGCGCTGACTCTTGGCATGGGTTCGGCTTCCGCCGCGGAACACGGTAAAACGACGGGAACTGCCGCCAGCGCCGCCCGGGCCGCGGGTCCGGACGCGGCGGACCGAGGTCAGGGCGGCCCGGATATGGTTATCCTCACCGGGTACCCCCAAGAAGTCCACACTGACGAGCGGATGATCGAAGAGGAACTTGAATTCGGGGAAGCCGCCCCGCACACGTTATGGCGGTTCCACACCGGCAGCGCTTAGCCTTGATCCACCGATCCGGGGTTGGTCTTGATGGATTTCGGTGTCGGCCGCGGATTCTGGTTTCGGGCGTGGCAGATCACCGGCCTCGCTGCC
>NZ_JBEPPJ010000033.1:0-10881 GCF_040547265.1 Arthrobacter sp. UYCo732
AGCCCGCCCAACGCATCTCCCTGCCCCGCCGCAGCCTCAAAGACTGCCTCGCGGAAGAACTCCGCCGCCTCGACCCCGACGAAGTCTTCGGCGAAACAGTCCGCAGTCTTGGCAGCACCACAATCCAGGCAGTGCCCATGACGTTCACGTGCAGCGGGGAGCCGGAACGTCATAAGGACGGTCAGTCACTGATCACCGTTTGACGGGACCGCGCAACCAAAGACGTGGAACCCCAACGCGTCAGTTAGATTGGCACTTGCTGCCGATTCACCGGATCCGGCCGGATCCAGGAAAGGAACACAAGAATAATGGTCCACAAAGTACAGGCCGTCATCGCCAGGGAGAAGAATGCCCCGGTGTCGCTGGAGACTATTCTGGTCCCGGATCCAGGTCCGGGGGAGGCCCTCGTGGACATTCTCACCTGCGGGGTCTGCCACACGGACCTGCACTACAAGCAGGGCGGAATTGGCGACGAGTTCCCTTATCTGCTGGGCCATGAGGCCACGGGTATAGTCAGCGCGGTGGGTCTCGACGTCACCAGCGTCGTCCCGGGTGACCGGGTGATTTTGAACTGGCGCGCTGTCTGTGGGGAATGCCGCGCCTGTGCCAAAGGACAGCCGCAATACTGCTTTAACACGCACAACGCGACGCAGAAGATGACCCTCGAGGACGGTACGGAACTCTCTCCCGCGCTGGGTATTGGCGCCTTCGCGGAGAAGACACTCGTTGCCGCCGGACAGTGCACCAAAATTGACGACGACGCCGATCCCGCCGCCGTCGGGCTGCTCGGCTGCGGTGTGATGGCCGGCATCGGTGCCGCCATCAACACGGGCGAGGTCAAGCGCGGCGAATCCGTGGCCGTGATCGGCTGCGGCGGCGTGGGTATCGCCGCGATCGCCGGCGCAAAGCTGGCCGGCGCCACCACCATCATCGCGGTGGACATCGACGCCAACAAGGTGGAGATGGCCAAGTCCCTTGGGGCCACCCACGGCGTGGACTCCGGCAAGGAAGACCCCATTGAGGCGATCCGGGCCCTCACGGGAGGTAACGGAGCGGACGTGGTGATTGACGCCGTCGGACGTCCCGAAACGTACAGGCAGGCGTTCTACGCCCGCGACTTCGCCGGCCGTGTGGTGCTGGTGGGTGTCCCCACGCCGGACATGACGCTTGAGCTGCCCCTCCTGGATGTCTTTGGCCGGGGCGGGTCGTTGAAGTCCTCCTGGTACGGCGACTGCCTGCCCTCCCGTGATTTCCCCATGCTCGTGGCGCAGTACAAGCAGGGCAACCTTGACCTGGATGCCTTCGTCACCGAGCGGATCACCATCGACCAGGTGGAGGAAGCCTTCGCTAGGATGCACGAGGGCAAGGTCCTGCGCTCGGTTGTTGAACTAAAGACCCAGAAGGAGTTCTCATGACTATCACCATCGAAAACCTGGTCACCTCGGGCACTTTTTCGCTCGACGGCGGCACCTGGGACGTGGACAACAACGTCTGGATCATCGGCAACGACGATGAGTGCATGATCATCGATTCCCCGCACGATGCGGCCGCGATCATCAAGCAGGTCCGTGGCCGGAAGGTCCTGGCCATCCTGCTGACCCACGCGCACAATGACCACATCGGCGCGGCGCGGGAGGTCGCGGCCGCCGTCGGCGCACCGATCATCCTGAACCCGGAGGACCTGGTCCTCTGGAAGCAGGTTTACCCGGATACGGACCCGGACCGGTACCACGGCGACGGCGACGTGTTCGAGGTGGGCGGCACCGCGCTGCTGGCCATCCACACGCCGGGCCATTCCCCGGGCTCCACCTGCTTCTACCTCGAGAGTGAGGGAACGGTCTTCACCGGCGACACCCTCTTTAACGGTGGACCGGGGGCGACGGGACGCTCCTACAGCGACTACCCCACGATCCTCACCTCCATCCGGGAACGGCTGCTCATCCTCCCGCCGGAGACCGTGGTCCGCACCGGCCACGGCGACAACACCACCATTAGCACGGAAGGGGAAACGCTGGCTAAGGTGTCCCAGTAGAGCAGGATTCCGCATCGGCAGGATCCCGACGAGGCGCGCCAGAACAGCCGGCGCGCCTCGTCGGGCGTTGTGAACAAGAACGGCGTGAGCCGGTAAGGAAGTTGGAACCATGAAGTTCGGTAAGCAGCCCGCCCCCGTCGCGGACATCAACGAGGACGACCTCGAGGTCCACAAGCCGAAGAAAGAAGCGGCCGGGGTGAAGGCTGTGATGGTGGCTCTCGAGCGTGCCGTTGCCCAGGCCGGCGTGACCCGCACGGCGCAGTCCCTGCTGCGGCTGAACCAGCAGGGCGGATTCGACTGCCCGGGCTGCGCCTGGCCCGAATCGGCGACGAAGCGCAAAGCCGCCGAGTTCTGCGAGAACGGCGCCAAAGCAGTGGCCGAGGAAAACACCCTCCGTACCGTGGGGGCGGAGTTCTGGGCCAGACATTCCATCGCCGAACTCGCCGGAAGGACGGAGTACTGGCTGGGCAACCAGGGCCGGCTCAGCGAACCGGTGGTCATCCGCGAAGGGGAGAGCCACTATTCGCCGATCTCCTGGGCCGACGCCTTCGAGCTGATAGGTGAGCACATCCGCGCCTCCACTCCGGACCGGTGCGTTTTCTACACCTCCGGGCGCACCGCGAACGAGACGGCGTTTATGTACCAGCTGTTCGCGCGGGCCCTGGGCACGAACAACCTGCCGGACTGTTCCAACATGTGCCACGAGTCCTCAGGTTCGGCGCTAAACCCGACCATAGGCATCGGCAAGGGAACCGTGTCCCTGGAGGACATCCACGATTCCGAGCTCATCTTTGTCGTCGGCCAGAACCCCGGCACCAACCATCCCCGTATGCTCTCAGCCCTGAAGGAGTGCAAGGACAAGGGCGGCAAGGTGGTGGCGGTCAACCCGCTACCGGAGGCCGGCCTGTTCAACTTCAAGGATCCGCAGACCGTCTCTGGGGTGGTGGGCGGCGGCACGCCGCTGGCCGATGAGTACCTCCAAATCAAGGTCGGCGGTGACCTGGCGCTGTTTCAGGCGCTCGGCCATCTGCTCCTGGCGGAGGAAGAACGCAACCCGGGCACCGTCGTCGACCGTCCCTTCATTGATGCGCAGACCGACGGGTTCGACGCTTACCGCGTCGCCCGCGGGGAGCTGGACTGGGCGGAAACCGAGAAAGCCACGGGCCTGTCCCGCGAACAGATCGAAACCGTGGCAGGGATGCTCATCAAGTCCAAGGCCACGATCTTCTGCTGGGCCCTGGGCGTGACGCAGCAGCCGCACTCGGTGGACACCATCAAGGAAATGGTCAACGTCCTGCTCCTGCAGGGGAACTTCGGCAAGCCCGGCGCTGGCGCCTGCCCGGTCCGCGGGCACTCCAACGTCCAGGGCGACCGGACCATGGGCATCTGGGAAAAGCCCAAGGAGTGGCTCCTTGAGGCACTCGACAGCGAGTTCGGGATTACCTCGCCGCGGCATCACGGCCACGACGCCGTGGAAGCCATGGAAGCGTTCGAGCGTGACGAGGTGGACGTCTTTGTGTCCATGGGCGGCAACTTCTCGCTCGCCTGCTCGGACACGGCGAGTCTGGAAGCCGGCATGCAGCGGATCGGCCTGACCGTGCACATTTCCACCAAGCCGAACCGTTCCCATGTGGTGCACGGCCGCACGTCGCTGATCCTGCCCACCCTGGGCCGGACGGACAAGGACGACAAGCACCCCAAGGGCGCACAGTTCCTGTCCGTGGAAGACTCCATGTCCGTGGTCCACTCCACCCAGGGCAGGCTGCAGCCGGTCTCCGATCACCTGTTGGCCGAGCCGGTGATCGTGGCGCGGATGGCAGAGGCGACCTTCGGCCCAGACCACGCCGTGGACTGGAAGGCCATGGCCGAAGACTACGACGTGGTCCGTGACCACATCTCCCGCGTCCTGCCCGGCTTCGAGGACTTCAACGCCCGGGTCCGGACCAAAAACGGTTTCGTGCTGCCCAATCCGCCCCGGGACACCCGCTCCTTCAAAACGGACATCGGACGCGGTCGCTTCACGGTCAGCCCGCTGGAGTACCTGACCCCGCCGGACGGCCACCTGGTGCTCCAGACCATCCGCAGCCACGACCAGTACAACACCACGTTCTATGGACTGGATGACCGCTACCGCGGGATCTCCGGCGGCCGCCGCGTCATCCTGGTGCACCCCGAGGACCTGGCAGAGCTGGGCTTCCAGGACCGGGACCTCGTGGACGTTGTCAGCACCTTCCGTGGCCATGACCGGCAGGCGGACAAGTTCCGCCTCGTGGCCTACCCGACGGCGAAGGGTTGCGCCGCCGCGTACTTCCCCGAAGCCAACGCCCTGGTCCACAAGGAAAACGTCGCCAGGGAATCCAACACCCCCGGCTTCAAAGCCATGTTCGTCCGCTTTGTGCCACACACGGCTGAGCCGGAAACAGCCGAAGAGTCCGCTGCGCTGGCGGCGGCCAATGCCGGCTGAGCCAACAAGCACAACGGCCCCGTCTCCGGGTGGAGGCGGGGCCGCTGTTGCGTTCCTACGCGCGTCCTAAATCCGTCACCGGAGTCCGTGGCTGTGCGCCAGGGCGATCGCCTCGGTGCGTGAGCCGACGTCGAGCTTCCTGAACAGGTTCCGCACGTGGAACTTGACCGTGTTCTCGCTGATGCCCAGCGTGGAGGCGATGGTTCGGTTGCGCTGCCCGGCGACAAGGTGCTGGAGCACCTCGAGCTCGCGGGCGGCAAGGTCCCACCCGGTGACATCTCCGGCCGGGCGTGACGTTTGCAGATCCAGGGGGAGGGTGACAAAGACGTCTGCACCCCAGCCGGGCATAACGTCGATCCGCAGTGTTCCGGTGAGCGCCTGCACCCGGCGGTCCAGGCGAGCGATGCTCGGGGCGTCGGCTTTGAGTGCGCCCCGGCCGTCGTCGCGGACGTTGATCAGCAGGTTTTCGCCATCGCAGTCCCACTGTGTTCGTACCCTGCTGACATCAGGTTGTTCCGTCATGGCCAGCACAAGCCCGCGGACGATGGCCCGTGCCGCGTGGGCAACTTCGCCGGGCAGGGCCCTTCCGTTCAGCGGCGGTTCGATAAATTCGATCTCGATGCCGCTGTAGCGTGTGAGCGGCCGCAAGTCCTCCCGCAGGCGTTCGAAGGCTTTGGCAACGGGCTCTTTCACCAGGTCCGTTGTGCGGTCGCTGTGGGTCCGAAGCCCGATCAAAGCCTTGGCCGTGAGGTCGGTGACGGTGGTGCGTGCTGCCGCATCATCCATGGAGGATGAACGCAGGGCTGCCAGGAGCGTTTCCAGGGTGGTGGAGTGCACATCGGTCAGTTCCGCCGTCACGCGGAGGCGTTCGGCGGATGCCGCCCGCGATTCGAGCAGGTATGACGGCGGCGCATCAGCCACCTTCTCCCGGATCCGCCGTGCGGTGAGGCGCCACAGATACGTCACCAGCTCCAGCCCGGCGCTGCGCCCCGGATCGGCAGGGGGATCGGTGAGGACCAGGAGGGCGTTACTGGAGGCATGCTTCAGAGCGAGCGCGGGGCGGGTCTTGCCAGCGAGCTCGGCTTCCCCGAACCAGGGTCCCTCATCCTCGAGGGTGGCGCGGAGCGTGTCCAGTTCCGTGATGGAGACCCGGGAAATGATGTCCTCATCGCCTGCCTTCTTCTGCGGCCGGCCTGTGCAGTCTTCCGTGAAGATAACCAGCGCGCTGCTTCCCATGTAGGGGAGCGTTGCTTCACGCAGTCGCTCAGCTATCTGGGACAGGGGGGCATCGGCCAAGGCTGCCACGCTCTGCAAAAGCGGCCACGGCAGGTCTGGTAGGGGCATGGTGAATTCCTTCAGGGATGGGTCCGGCGCTGCACTCATCCGGACAGCTTACCCGGGCGGTAACGCCCCTCCAACCCAAAAGGGTAGTAAGAACCGTCAGAAAACAGTGTTACCCCTGCCCATTTGGTTCGCAATCATTGATATCAACCAGAAAGAATCCGTCCGGCCGCTCCAGGCCGACCAGATCCAAAAGGACAAACCGTGAACCCGACAACAAATGTGGCACTCCCCGGCACTGCAAATTCAGCGACACTCAACTGGACGCCCGAGGACGAGCGCGCCGTGGACACAGCCCGTGTTTTGGCTGCGGACGCCGTAGAGAAGGTCGGCAACGGCCACCCCGGCACGGCCATGAGCCTTGCCCCGGCCGCCTACCTTCTTTTCCAGAAGCTGATGCGCCATGACCCCCGCGATCCGGACTGGCTGGGACGTGACCGTTTCATCCTGTCACCCGGCCACTCCTCGCTGACCCTGTACATCCAGCTGTTCCTCTCCGGCTACGGCCTGGAACTGGACGATCTCAAGGCACTGCGCACCTGGGATTCCCTGACACCGGGCCACCCCGAGTACAAGCACACCGCCGGCGTGGAGATCACCACCGGTCCGCTGGGCCAGGGCCTGGCCTCCTCCGTGGGCTTCGCGTACTCGCAGCGCCGGATGCGCGGCCTGTTTGACGCCGACGCTGCCGAGGGCACGTCCCCGTTTGACCACACCATTTGGGTTATCGCGTCCGACGGCGACATCCAGGAAGGCGTGACCTCGGAGGCGTCCTCGCTGGCCGGGCATCAGGAACTGGGCAACCTCGTGGTGGTCTACGACGAGAACCACATCTCCATCGAGGACGACACAGACATCTCCTTCACCGAGGATGTCCTGAAGCGCTACGAGGCCTACGGCTGGCACACCCAGCGCGTTGACTGGACCGAGACCGGCGAATACGTCGAAGACGTCCAGGAGCTCTACTCCGCCCTGCTCGCCGCGAAAGCCGAGACCTCCAAGCCGTCCATCATCTCGCTGCGCACTATCATCGGGTACCCGGCGCCGAAGAAGCAGAACACCGGCAAGATCCACGGATCCGCCCTCGGCGCTGACGAAGTCGCAGGCCTCAAGGAGGTCCTGGGCTTCGACCCGGCCAAGTCCTTCGAGGTGGACCAGGAGGTCCTGGCCCACGCCCGCTCCGTGGTTGACCGCGGTGCTGCCGCCCGCAGCGAGTGGGATTCCTCGTTCGAGGCGTGGCAGTCGGCCAACCCTGAGGGCGCTGCCCTGTTGGAGCGGATCGAAGCCAAGAAGCTTCCCGCCGGAATCGATGCAGTCCTGCCGGTCTTCGAAGCAGGCAAGGATGTTTCCACCCGCGCCGCGTCGGGCAAAGTCCTGGGCGCGCTGGGCCCGGTCATGCCCGAACTCTGGGGCGGTTCGGCTGACCTTGCCGAGTCCAACAACACCACGATCGAAGGCTCGCCGTCGTTCATTCCGGTCTCCCGCTCCACGGATGCCTGGAAAGGCAACCCGTACGGCCGGGTCCTGCACTTCGGCATCCGCGAGCACGCTGCCGCCTCGATCGTGAACGGCATTTCGCTGCACGGCCGTACCCGCGCATTCTCCGGCACGTTCCTGATCTTCAGCGACTACCAGCGTCCGGCCATCCGCCTCTCCGCCTTGATGGGTGTCCCGTCCATCTACGTCTGGTCGCATGACTCCATCGGCCTGGGCGAAGACGGCCCCACCCACCAGCCCGTTGAACAGCTCTCCACCCTGCGCGCCATCGTGGGCCTCGACGTTGTCCGCCCCGGCGACGCAAACGAGGTAGGTATAGCGTGGAAGACCATGCTGGAGAACCACTCCAACCCGGCCGGCATCGTCCTGACCCGGCAGAACGTACCCACTTTCGCCCGCGGTAATGGTGCAGCGCAGGGTGACACCTTTGCTTCCCCGGCGGGTGTGGCCAAGGGCGGCTACGTGCTGGCCGAAGCGGCCAAGGACGGCGCGACCGTTCCGGCCGACGTGCTGCTGATCGCTACCGGTTCCGAGGTGCAGTTGGCCGTCCAGGCCCGCGAAGCTCTACAAGCCGAAGGCATTGCCGCCCGCGTCATCTCCATGCCGTGCGTCGAGTGGTTCAACAAGCAGGACGCGGCCTACCGCGAATCCGTGCTCCCCGCAGCCGTCAAGGCACGCGTCTCCGTCGAAGCCGGCCTTGCCCTGGGCTGGAGGGAATTCGTTGGCGATGCCGGCCGTTCCATCTCGCTCGAGCACTATGGCGCTTCGGCAGACTACAAGCGCCTGTTCCAGGAGTTCGGCATCACTGCGGAGGCTGTCGCCGCCGCCGCCAAGGACTCCCTGGCCGCTGCCCGCAACTGACCTTTACCTGCACTGCGGCCAGCGCCGCGGGACGGCCTCATGGGGGACGTCCCGCGGCGCGGCCGCGAACTGTCACCAGTCCACAATTTTTGAAGGAAGAAGCCATGACCAACGCAACCCCCACCGCCCAGCTGTCCGACGCCGGCGTGTCCATCTGGCTCGACGACCTCTCGCGTGAGCGTCTCGCAAGCGGCAGCCTGCAGAAGCTCATCGACGAAAAGAATGTGGTCGGCGTGACCACCAACCCGTCCATCTTCCAGGCCGCGATCACCTCCGGCTCCGACTATGACGCAAAGATCGCCGAACTTGCCGCGCAGGGTGCCGGCGTCGAGGAGACCATCTTCGAGATCACCACCACCGACGTCGCTGACGCCTGCGACCTCTTCGCTCCGGTCGCCGCCGCCACCAAGGGTGTCGACGGCCGTGTTTCCATCGAAGTTGACCCGCGCCTGGCCTGGGACACGGCCGGTACTATCGCCGAAGCCAAGAACCTCTACAAAAAGGTGGACAAGGACAACGTCCACATCAAGATTCCCGCAACCCTCGAAGGCCTTGAGGCCATCACGGCAACCCTGGCCGAGGGCATCAGCGTTAACGTGACCCTGATCTTCTCGCTCGAGCGCTACCGCGCCGTCATCAACGCGTTCCAGTCCGGCCTGGAGCAGGCCAAAGACAACGGCCACGACCTGGCCACGATCCACTCCGTGGCCTCGTTCTTCGTCTCCCGCGTTGACTCCGAGATCGACAAGCGCCTCGACGCCATCGGCACCGACGAAGCCAAGGCCCTCAAGGGCAAGGCAGGAGTAGCCAATGCCCGCCTGGCCTACCAGGTCTACGAGCAGCTCTTTTCCACTGATCGGTGGGAGGTCCTGGCCGAAGCCGGCGCCCGTCCGCAGCGTCCGCTGTGGGCGTCCACCGGCGTCAAGGACCCGGCCTACCCCGACACCCTGTATGTCACGGGACTGGTTGCTGCCGACGTCGTCAACACCATGCCGGAGAAGACCCTGGACGCCACGTTCGACCACGGCGTGGTGACCGGGGACACCATCACCGGCGCCTATGCCGAGTCCAAGGCCGTCCTGTACGCACTGGACGCACTGGGTATCTCCTACAACGAGGTGGTTGCCCTCCTCGAATCCGAAGGCCTCGACAAGTTCGTGGCCAGCTGGAAGGAACTGCTGGCCGACGTCGAAGGCGCCCTCGCCGCCGCCCGGAAGGCATCCTGACCCGAGCTCTGACAGCTACCGAAAGGCAGACATCATGTCCGCATCACCCCTGAACTGCTGCATCAATCCCAGCATCCTCTCGGCCGACTTCGCCAACCTCGAGGCCGAGCTTGCCCGCATCAGCAACGCAGATGCCGTGCACGTGGATGTCATGGACAACCACTTTGTGCCAAACCTGACCATCGGCCTGCCTGTTGTGGAACGGCTGCAGAAGGTCAGCCCCGTCCCGTTGGACGCCCACCTGATGATCGCCAACGTGGACCGCTGGGCGCCGCTGTACGCCGACGCCGGCCTGAGCTCTGTGACGTTCCACGTGGAGGCATCAGATGCCCCCATCAAACTCGCCCGGGAACTCCGCGCCCGCGGAGCCAAGGCGGGCATGGCACTTCGCCCGGCCACTCCGGTGGAACCGTACCTGGACATGCTCTCCGAACTGGACATGCTGTTGATCATGACGGTGGAGCCGGGCTTCGGTGGCCAGGCATTCCTGGACGTCATGCTGCCCAAGATCCGTCGTGCCCGCGCGGCAGTGGACGGTTCGGGGGTGAACGTGGCCATCCAGGTGGACGGCGGCATCACCGAGGAAACCATCACCCGCGCCGCGGAGGCCGGTGCCAACGTCTTTGTGGCCGGATCTGCCGTATACGGCAAGGCCTCACCTGAGGACGCCATCGAGTCGCTGCGCGCCAACGGGCAGCTCGCTTTCGGCTAACTACGCCGCACAACAACAACACCGCACCCCACCAGTCTGAAGGACCCTCATGCGCGTTCACATCGCAACCGACCACGCCGGTATGGAGCTTAGCTCTCACCTCATCACCGCACTGTCAGCCAGCGGCTACGAGATGGTAGACCACGGGCCGGCCGCCTATGACGCCGAGGACGACTACCCGGCGTTCTGTATTAAGGCAGCAGCCGCCGTCGTGGCCGACCAGGCCGTGGGCGTTGACGCCCTCGGGATCGTACTGGGCGGCTCGGGCAACGGTGAGCAGATCGCCGCGAACAAGGTCAAGGGCGTCCGCGCGGCCTTGGCCTGGAACCTCGACACGGCCAAGCTGGCCCGCGAACACAACAATGCCAACGTGGTGGCAGTTGGCGGCCGGCAGCACACCGTTGAGGAGGCAACCGAACTGATAAAGGCGTTCCTGGCAGAACCGTTCAGCGCTGCCGAGCGCCATGAGCGCCGCATCGGCAAGATCGCCACCTACGAAACCACCGGCGAGGTGGCCGAATAAAACCCGGCTGCGTCATAGCTCCGTCCCATGCGGCGGGGCTATGGCGTAGCCGCCTTCTTGTTTAAGCCGCCGTCCTGGTTGAATTCCGAACCGGAAGGCGTAGAGCGCCTGGACCAAATGGGAACGGGCGCATAGACGAAAACTCAGCATAGGAGTCAGCATGCCCATTGCAACCCCAGAGATCTACTCCGAGATGATTGACCGTGCCAAGGCCGGCGGCTATGC
>NZ_JBEPPJ010000034.1:0-10286 GCF_040547265.1 Arthrobacter sp. UYCo732
CGGACCCCTCACCAAAGGAAGCGGGCCCGGGGCCAACCAGACCGGGACCCGCTTCCCCATGCACTATTGACATTCGCGCCTACATATCAGGGCGTGTCACCCAATTCCTTGATTATCTGGTTGCCAACGACGGCGTGGGAGGCGACGGGTTAACGTGAAAGGACTAGAATCCGAAGTCGCTCAAGCCCGGGTGGTCAAGCGGACGGGGACCACTACGATCCCAGTGGAACTTGCGCTCGGATTCCTTGATCGGCACGTCGTTAATGCTCGCATGCCGCCACCGCATGAGTCCGTGCTCGTCAAAGTGCCAGTTCTCGTTGCCGTACGCACGGAACCACGCGCCGTCTGGATCGTGATACTCGTAGGCGAAGCGCACAGCAATGTGGTTGCCCTCGAATGCCCACATCTCTTTGATCAGGCGATATTCGAGTTCGTGGTGCCACTTACGGGTGAGGAAAGCGATGATGGCGTCGCGCCCCTCGACGAATTCCGACCGGTTGCGCCACCAGCTGTCGACCGTGTACGCGGACGCGACCTTCACCGGATCACGCCCGTTCCAGCCGTCTTCACCGGCCCGGACTTTCTGCGTCGCGGTCTCGCATGTGAAGGGCGGGAACGGCGGCTTATCCTCTGTCATGGCTGTACCCACCTTTCTGCCGGCCCAGTTTTCCGGACGGTCGCCCACCCGCCAGACCGAACTCTTTCCCGGTCGACGTCTTGACCAATGCGACCGGGCCCCCGACCAGCGATAAACGCGTCGAGACGAACACTGGTGCTGCGGTCACGCCAGTCTAATCAGTTGACACATTAGAGGAGAAGAACGAAGCGTGAAAAATGGCACGGAACTACTGCAGGATGCGTGATGACCTCCCAACGATCCATAGGTGCTCCTAAACAGTCAGCGCAGAGTGGGTGGCGCGTGTTTTTTGATCGTCGTGAATTCTGTCACTGGGTGTCTCGTTGGCTAGGCTTGCGTGGTGAAAACAAGACCTTCGATGCCGGTTGGCAGCGCCTCCTTCAGCCGCGCCCTGGCGCTGCTGGTGGCCGGCACCTATTTCATGGAAATCCTTGACGGGACCATCATTGCCACCGCCGCAACCGGCATGGCAGCGGACCTGCACGTGCGCCCGGTGGACATCAACCTGGCCATGACGGCGTACCTGATCACGCTCGCCGTCGGCGTCCCGATCAGCGGCTGGTTGGCAGAGCGGTACGGTGCCCGGAAGGTGTTCACGGCCGCGATCGCCATCTTTACGGTCGCATCGCTGCTGTGTGCACTGAGCCCGAACCTGACGTTCCTGTGCCTTGCGCGGATGCTGCAGGGCGCCGGCGGGGCCATGATGGTGCCCGTGGGCCGCCTCTTGGTGCTGCGGGACGCGGACCGAAAGGACTTCCTGGAGGCCATCGCCTACCTGACGTGGCCGGGGCTGATCGCCCCCGTGATTGCCCCCGCACTGGGCGGGCTGCTGACCACCTACGCCAGCTGGCACTGGATCTTCCTGATCAACGTGCCGCTGGGCGTCGTCGCCTTCGCCGTCACGTTGCGCGTGGTGCCCTCCTTCCGTGCCCGGAAGGTGCCGCCGCCGGACTGGTGGGGATTTGTGCTGACCGGAACGTCCCTTGCGGCCCTGGTGATCGGGCTGGAAATGATCGCCTCGGCACCCACGCCGTGGCCCGCCGTCGTGCTGTGGCTGGTGCTGGCCGCGTTGTCCGGGGCCGCGGCGCTGCGGTGGTTCGGCCGGGCCAGGCACCCGCTGCTGGACCTGCGCGCGCTGCGCATCCCCACGTTCCGGGTGGGCAATGGCGGCGGGGCGTTGTACCGGATGGTGATCAACGCCGTGCCGTTCCTGCTGCCGCTGATGTTCATGCTCGGCTTCGGCTGGACCGCCTTTGCGGCAGGGCTCATGACCATGGCCGTTTTTGCCGGCAACGTGCTCATCAAGCCGGCCACCTCCCCTCTGATCCGCCGCTTCGGCTTCCGGACGGTGCTGCTGCTCAGCAATGCCGGCGGCGCCGTGGTGCTGGGGCTGTGCGCGTTGCTCGGGTCTGACACCCCGCTGGCCGTGACTGCCGCGGTCCTCGTTGCCAGCGGCGTGTTGCGCTCGATCGGATTCAGTGCCTACAACACCCTGCAGTTCGCCGATGTGCCCAAGGCCCGCATGACGGGCGCCAACACGCTCTCGTCCACGATCGCCAAAATTGCCTCGGGCCTGGGCGTGGCCGTCGGGGCGCTGATCCTGCGCGCCGCGCAGGCCATGCTCCCCGGTGCGGCGCCCGTGGCCAGCTACCAGTGGTCCTTTGCCGTGCTGGGCGTGCTGATGCTGTACCCCGTGGCCGAAGCGCTGGCCATGCACCGCACGGCCGGCGAAGGGGTGCGGACGCGGTAGGCCGGGCCGCGCAACCGGTGTGTTTGGTGTCGAAATCGTGGGGTCCCCGGCTGAAACCAACACTTAGGGACATTCAACTGCCCGGACCCTGGACGGCGATAACGGTAGTAGGCGGTTAACCGGGCGTGACCCGACTCTCGACTGACACCTTTTCCGGTTGTCTTGAACATGAGCAGTCCACTGGTTTAGCGGCCCGCATCAAGGGTGTTGCCCAGCCGAACAGGAGTGCATCGGAGCCCGGCCCAGCGGTCCCCTCACCATCCTGTCCGCCTGACTCGTCAACACGAGCCCACCTGTTGCTTCAGCGGTTTCAGGGGAACTTGTCCCATCATGAGAAACGAACAGATCAAGGTCGTTGCCAGGATCGACGCACACGCAGACACCCAGCACGTTGCGCTGGCCACCAAGCATGGCAAACACCTGGGTTATACGAAGTTCCTGGCCGTCCGTTCAGCGTACCGGGAGATCGCCGTCTACCTGTCCGGCTTTGGACCAGCCACCGCTGCCGGCATCGAAGGAACTGGCTCCTATGGAGCCGAAGTGGCCCAGGTTCTGGCCGGCAAGAGATTCAGCATCCGGGAGGTCACCCAGGCCTAACGACGCCTGCACGAGAAGTCTGCTCCCTCGCCACGCCTACCAGGCTGCCGCATCGGTACTGGTCAGGTGCTGGGCGTCGTCATTTGTCCAGGTCATGCTTCCGGGCGCACGCGCTGGCCGACCCAGTCATCGATTCCCCGCGAATAGCGGAGAGCCACCGGGGTGTCGATAAAGCCTTTCACCCCATGCGGAGCACCGGCGTGGACATGGAGTTCGGCAGGAACTCCCGCCTGATTGAGCCGGGTGGCATAGTCGATCGCTTCGTCGCGGAAGCCGTCGACGTTGCCGACTGCGATGTAGGCGGGCGGGAGACCGCTCAAGTCCTTCGCCCTCGCCGCTGCCGCGTACGGCGGGATGTCTGCGTTGCCGTAGAGGTCCCCAAGGTAGGAGCGCCAGCCGTATTCGCTGGTGTGCGGGTCGTAGACGACCAGGCCCCCCATCTGACTTGAGGGGGTGAGCTGGCGGTCGTCGATCATGGGTGCGTCAAGCACTTGGAATTTCAGCGGGAATTCTCCACGATCTCGCGCCAATAGAGCGAGAGCTGCCGCGAGACCGGCACCAGCACTTGATCCGGCAACCCCGATATTGTTCGGGTCGACCCCGAGCTCCTCGTGATGATCGAACACCCACCTCAGCCCGGCATAGCAGTCTTCGAGTGGCCCCGGGTAGGGCACTTCGGGGGAGCGCCGGTAGTCAACTGATACTCCGATCAGGTGGTACCTGCGAGCCCAACGAGAGAGGCGGTCATCGTCCATGTCAAAACTTCCCAGGACATACCAGCCACCGTGGATCGAATACACACACGGGAGCGGCCCATCGACCCCTTGAGGCCGGTGTACCCGTACCTGAACGCCCACCGCACCGGGAATCGGATAATCGTTGCGCTCGACGAATAGAGCCAGCGGTACGTCTCGAGTTGTTCCGGCCGCTCGACGTTCCGCCAGCGTGTCAGCGCTGAGCGCCGGACCACCCGAGGAACCCACCAGTTTCGCAATCATCGGATCGAGTTCAAGCACAATGTCACCACCACTAAAACTGTCGTTTCTTCAATAGTTAGGTTGACACAAGGTAACTAGCCTACGGGGATTCTTTCTACGCACTCCAGACTTCCCGGCCCACGAAAACCACACATCGCGGGGTCGAACTGTGGTTCTTCACAACACTGCACAGACGGAAATAAAGGTGGCAATTCCTGCTATATCGGCGCTAATGTAGGTGGATTCCACCCTGGGAACTCTTAGCTGACCGATGACCACACGCATTCAATGCGTTGGCCTCCATTATAGGACGGTCAAAAATTAGGATGAATCCGGGCTCGAATGGTAGTTACGGCGGGCGGTCGTCAACAAGCCGGTCACGGATGGCGGCACTGTGCGTGGAAGGCCCGGAACACAGATACTCGCACGTGGGAAGTCATCGAGGAAGTGGAGGAAATTGCCGGCCGCCACGGCGTGAGCGCCTCGCAGGTGGCGCTGGCGTGGCTGGCAGAGCGCCCTGCTGTGACCTCGGTGATCCTGGGCGCCCGGACCACGGCCCAGCTCGCCGACAACCTCGCGGCGGCAGACCTCGCGCTCACGCCGGGGGAGACGGAGCGGCTGACCTAGGTCAGCCGGCTGCGCATCGGGGTGTACCCGTACGGGCCGATGGCCCAGGAGCAGCGCAGCAGGAAGTTCGAAGGCGGCCGCTAGCGCCGGCGCCTGAATTCAGCGCGGCACTGAACCATCACAAGTCGCATCCCCGCCGAGCATCGGAACCGGGGGACTATCTCATTAACGGTGTATCCGGCGTTTTCCTTTAGTAGCTTTCGGCTGCCGGGAATCGGTCGCTGAAAGTGATGGCGAAGGCGTTCAAAGCTGGCTTCCAACGCACGGCCCATCGGGTCTTGCCGGCACCGGTCGGATCGAGGGACCGGGTGACCAGATACAGGCACTTTAGCGCGGCCTGCTCGGTGGGGAAATAACCCACTGCCTTGACGGCGCGCCGGTACCTGGCGTTTAGCGATTCAATGGCGTTGGTCGAGCAGATGACCCGCCGGATTTCCACGTCGTAGTCCAGGAAGGGGATGAACTCCTCGCATGCATTCTCCCAGAGCCGCACGATCGCCCCTTATTTCTTGCCCCAGCGCTCCGTGAGCTCCTCAAACGCCGCCCGCGCCGCCGCGGCGTTCACCGCGGTGTAGATGGGCAACACGATGCCGTTTGGGGCGTCCCAGCCCTTTTTCGAGGCCAGCCGGAAGGTGCTCCGGATCAGGTGGCTAATGCACGTCTGCACGGTTGTCAGCGGTCACACGGCAGACCCGTTCAAGGTGGGTGCTGGTGAAATCGGCGCCATGATCGCTGTAGAGGAGATCGGGGAGACCCATGACGGGCCAGGCCCGATGCTTCTTGCGCTGCACGGCCTGGTGAAGGGCAAGGGCGGTCTGGAGCGCGGTCGGCGCACCGGTAAAAACGGTGTAGCCGGCGACGGCGCGGGAGTAGTCATCGAGTACGACGGTCAGCCACGGCCGTGCGCGGGCGCCGGCGGCGTCGACAATCTGAATGTCCAGCTCGGTGTGGTCGCACTGCCACTGCTCGTTCGCGCGGCTGGCGGTGCGCCGGTAGACCAGCTCGAACCGGTCGCGGTATGCGGCGTCGCCTTCGAGCGCGATGGTGCGAAGTCCGAGATCGATGGCGGCAACGACCGCCCGGACCGTCGAGTAGCCGGGGGCGGGAATGCCGCGGTCGACCGCAACGGCACCGATCCGCCGGTGGATAAACGCGATGGTCGGCGCCGGCCGGCGGAGCGCGAGGCCTTCGATCGCGCCCACGATCTCCGGCGGGAGCGAATGGCTCCCGCGGTCCGAGCGTGGCCGGCGGCCCAGAGCCGCGACCGAGCCACCGGCGCGGAATCCCGCCGTCCACCGTTGCAGCGTGCGGAGGGGAATGCCGGCCTGACCGGAGATCCTGGCGAGGGGAACACCGTCATCGAGGTGCTGCCGGAGCAGTGCCGCACGCTCTTCGGCCGACAGCCGATGCTTCATGACCGGCGGTCTTCGGCCGCCTGCCGGTGGCGGTAGAGCGTCGCGCGGCTCCAGCCGACGAGCCGTGCCGCGTCCTCAGCGGAGCGACCCTTCGCGCGGGCGTCCGACGCGATCGCAAGCTTGTCAGCGATGACAAGTGGGTCGGATAACGGCCGGCCGAAACGGGTTCCGCCCTGTCTCGCCGCGGCGATGCCCGCGTTCACGCGTTCGACGATCAACTCCCGCTCATACTCAGCCAGGGTCGCAAGCATGTTCAGCATCATCCGCCCGGTCGAGGTCGCCGGGTCGATGCCGTCCGAGATGGACCTTAGGTGCACGCCGCGCTCCCGCAGCAGGTTCACTGTGTTCAACACATCGATCAAGGATCGGCCGAGCCGGTCCACCCGCCACACGACAACGGTGTCGCCGGGCTCCACGTACGCGAGGAGCTTTTTCATCCCGGGCCGCTCAATAGCGGTCTTGCTTCCGGAGGTGACGTCGGCGAACACGTCGCGTTTCTGAACCCCGGCATCGACCAGTGCAGCGAGTTGCAACTTTGCGTCCTGGCCCGACGTACTCACACGTGTATACCCGAGATGTCTCACCCGGCCATTGTGCCTCAGAAACCCCCGGCCGGCACCCGTCTGAGACGGTTCATGGTGAGACATCTTTCCAAGACACGGGGCGGCCCGGCAGGACGCCGGTTCCCTCGACCCTGCACGACACGACGTCCGTGTCTCGAAAAACTGTAGATTTTCAGGACTGGCGTCGGGTCTGGGGCGGAGTGCGGGCACTCCTCGTCGTCTGATGCCTCCGCGGGCGGCGGACGCTGGTGAGAGAACCTTCATTTGGCCCGTCCTGGCGTTGAACCCGTGGCGAAGTCCCGGCCGTGTGTAGGGGGTGTTTGCCCGCTCCGGGCTGGGTCTGGACGGGAGGTCTGGTGGTGAGGTCGGTGTGGCAGTAGCATCGGTTTCTAACCACCCCCGATCTGCGAGTCCTCTTGGCACTACCGACCAGTTTCCCGGTTGCGCGTGCCTGCGGCGTAGGCGGCTCCCGGCGTGCAGGTGCGCCACACCGTGAGGAGACGGGCATGACCATCGGGACGCGCAGGGCAGAAGCGGGGAACTTCGTCGACGGTGAACTCATCGTCGGCTCCGAGGGGAGCGTGTCGCGGTCGCCGGCGGACGGGTCCGTTCTGGGAACCTACACCGAAGCCGACACGGCGCAGGTGCAGGCCGCGCTTTCGGGCGCCCGCAGGACGTTTGACGAGACCGACTGGGCATCCGACAGGCAGCTCCGGCACAAAGTGCTCAATCAGCTCGCGGACCGTATTGAGGGTCGCAGCCCGGAGCTAACGAAGATGCTCTCGCGGGAGAACGGAAAGCTCGTCGGGGAGGCCCGCGGCGAGGTGGGAGGGGCGCCCGCGACGCTCCGCTACTGCGCCGCGCTGGCCCTGACCTCGACCGGACGCGCGGCAGAGGTCCGCGCAGGCGTTCACGTGACCTCGGTGCCTGAACCGGTCGGTGTTGCAGGGGTCATCGTCCCTTGGAATTCGCCGGTCATCCTCTCGGTCCGTTCATTTGCCCCGGCGCTGTCCGCCGGCTGCACCGCGGTGGTGAAGATGCCCTCGCAAACAGGGCTAGTGAATGGCATCCTCCACGAGATCTATGCCGAGACGCCCGGTCTCCCACCGGGTGTCCTCAGCTCGCTGACCGAGTCCGGGGACCTGCTCGCACGGGAGCTTGTCGCGTCGCCGCTCGTCGGCGCGCTCTCGTATACCGGAAGCACGCGCGTGGGCCGTGAGATCATGGCGGGCGCTGCGCCCTCGCTCAAGCGGGTCTTGCTCGAGCTCGGCGGGAAGACACCCATGATCGTATTTGACGACGCCGACCTGGATGCTGCCGTGCCTGTCCTGACGAAGGGCGTGACGGTCTTTTCCGGGCAGTTCTGCATGACGGGGAGCCGGGTCCTCGCGCAGCGCGGCGTCAGCGGCAAGCTTCGGGAACGGCTCACCGCGGCCCTCGAGGCCGTGGTGGTGGGTCCCGGCGACGATCCAGCCAGCGACATGGGCCCCCTGATCGACGAGGCCAGTGCCCGCCGTGTCGACGGGTTCGTACGCAGGGCCATCGATGCGGGGGCGAAGCCATTGGTCCGTGGCGGCGTCGTCGCCGACGGCAGCGCCTTCTACCGCCCGAGTCTCCTCGAGGTCGACCGCGTGGAGAGCGAACTCGTCCAAGAGGAGGTCTTTGGCCCCGTGGCGACGTTTGAGGTCTTCGACAGCGAGGATGAGGCCGTTGCATTGGCCAATGGCACCCGCTATGGGCTCTCCGCGGCGATCTGGAGTCGGGACGTCGATCGGCCCCTTAGGGTGGCCCGACGGCTCCTGGCCGGAACCGTGTGGACCAACTCCTGGGTTGTCATGGCCGACCAGTTCGAGGAGGGCGGGTTCAAGCAAAGCGGCCTGGGCCGCCTCAGAGGACCTCGAGCCCTCGAGGAGTTCCAGGAATACAAGACTTACGTCCACCCTGTCCGTTAGGGCGGCGGGCAAAGCCTGCGATCCGGCAATCTGCCCAAGGGGCTGGCCATGCCACGCTTCCTGACTCTCAAAGAAGAATTCCAGGCGTTGTCAGGAAGAAGACCACCGTCGTGGTCCGCGCCCACGGTCACGTGGCCTGGGTCCCGGGGCGGATGTTGGCGTTGTAGCGGAACATGTTCTCCGGATCCCATTCGGTCTTGATGCCGGTCAGCCGTTCGTATTTTGGTCTCCATAGGCTGACCTGACATGGATCGCTGCGCTGACCGGAGCGCCCGCCTCCACCGTCGGCTATCACCTCGCTGTAGCGGGGGGAACGCGGATACCCAGCGGTACAAGCTCCTCCGCCGCGGCGAGCTGGAACAGGCCAGGCGCAGGATGAATCAGTGTCGGGCCGGCGTAGGGGCGGCGGGACGGAAACCCGCAGCGCCGAAGCTGAGGATATTAAACAGGGAAGACGGATTGACTACGTCGAAACTACCAAGTGGTGCCGGTCTTCCCTGTTTGCCCTCAGCAAAAGGATGAACGACTCCGTCAGCGGCCGCCCTTGACGTCCGGCGAGGGGTCCTCTTGCGGGCTGCACGGTGACAAATAGCGCTGTAAAAAGACCGCCGGTTACCGCTGCGAGTCACACCGCAATATATCGCTGCGATTCACAAATCTCTTCAACAAGTTGGCTGGTTTGTAGCGAATACGGTCGTCAATGGCACTGTCGGAGGGTTATTTATGCAACCGCGGTTTACGGCCTTCGTGGAAGTGGTTGTTCCTCTGCCGGGTGGTGGGGCATGAGGAGGACGGGGCAGGGGGATTGGTGGGCGATCTGGTCGCTGATGCTGGTGCCGAGGAAGGCCATCCAGGCGTGGTGGTTCCGGGATCCGAGGATGAGGAGCTGGTCCGAGCCGGCGTTGACCTGGTCTTTGGCTCTGGACTGGTCCTCCATGGTCAGGTCCTGGCCTTCGATCCAGTCGTGGCCGATGGAGTGGATGAGTTGCACGGCAGTGCCGGTCGCGACGGCGAGGTCGCGTGCCTGCTCCAGGATGGCTTCGCTGTGGGGTGTGGTGTCGATGGCGACGAGGATGCGGGAAAACATGGTCTCTCCTGGTTGGAAGGGCGGGGCTGGTGGGGTGGGGTGGTCAGTTCAGTCCGGTGGCGTATTGGAGTCCGAGGCTGGTCAGGGTGACGATGATCCACAGCAATGCGCCCAAAAGAAGGGGCTTGGTCCCCGCGCGGCGGAATCCGCCCAGGTCTGTCGACAGGCCGATGGCCGATAGTGCGACGGTGATCAGGAAGACCGAGAGTGTGCTCAAACCGGTGTGGGCGGCGGCGGGGATCAGGCCGAGGGTGTTGATGGCGGCGATGAGGAGGAACCCGATCAGGAACCAGGGCACGAGGCGGAACACGTTCACCCGGGCCCGGGGTGCCGGTCCTGTTCCGGCAACCTCGCCGACGGGGAAACTGTTCCCGGTTTGTTTCAGACGGTGTCCGGCCCAGGCCGCGAGTCCAAGACAAATGGGGATGATCATCAGGGTGCGGACAAGTTTGACGACGACGGCGAAGTTGGCGGCGGTGTTGCCGTACGTCGTTGCGGTCGCGACGACGGAGGACATGTCGTTCACGGCGGTGCCGGCAAAGAGTCCGAAGGCGTGCTGGCTCATTCCGAGCAGATGACCGATAAAGGGGAAGGCCAGGACGGCGGCGATGTTGAATAGGAAGATTGTGGAGATCGCGTAGGCAACGTCAACGCTGACGGCGCCGATCACCGGGGTGACTG
>NZ_JBEPPJ010000035.1:0-9430 GCF_040547265.1 Arthrobacter sp. UYCo732
AGACCCCGGTTCGCGAGGTCATACACGGCCGGCATGAGCTTCTTACGGGCAAGATCCCCAGTCACCCCGAAAAGCACCAACGACGACGGACCGGCAATCCGGGACAACCGACGGTCCCGCGGATCCCTGAGCGGATTGACGCCGGACTTGGGCCCGGTCCTCGCACTTGTATCAACGTAGGTAAGTGACATGCTGGCTTCTAACTTTCGACAGGGCAGTGCAGCCGCGCACCGGTGCTTAGGAGAGGATCTGCTCGCGGGTCTCACCGTAGGGAACGGTGTCGCTGAGGGCGAGCGTGTACCGGCTGGGAGTATGCCGGGTAACCAGAATGCCGGAATAGCAGTGCGGCCTGGCTACCTGCCTGAGGGTGGCCTCGGCGTCGTCGAGCAACTCGTAAAGACGGCTTGGCTCGGTAACAACTACTTCTAAATTGTGTGTGGCGTAGCTACGCATTTTGAACAGTTCCTTCCCATGGGTTTAAGTGCGCCCATGCGCCAACCCCACGTCTTTGGGGTGTTGTGTTCCTGGAATCGGATTCAGCACTGAACCGTACTGCCCGCGGTGACGTATCCCCGCGGGCAGTACAGGAAAGACATCCGGGCTGCAGGCCCCCTATCAAGAGGTCCTGCAGCCCGGAGGTGGCGTCCCGCGGCTGTTGGGAGTGCGGGACGCCGCCGTCAACCGGTTGGTTAGTTGATGGCGGCGCGGAGCTGCTTGGCTGCCAGTGCCGGGTCGGCTGCACCGTAGATGGCGCCGCCGGCAACGGCGACATCGGCGCCTGCCTTCTGGACGTCTGCGATGGTGGCGAGCTTTACGCCGCCTGCCACGGAGAACGGAACGCGGGCTTCTGCGCCGGCGCGGAGCAGACCGGTCAGGTCGAAGCCGGGCTTTGCCTGCTCGTCCAGGCCGGCGTGCATCTCAACGAACTTTGCACCCAGGGCGCGGACTTCCTTGGCCCGGGTCACCTTGTCCTCGATGCCGATGAGGTCAACGACAACGCCCTTGTTGTGGGCCTTGGCAGCCTTGACGGCGCCGGCGATGGTGGAGTCGTCGGCTGCACCGAGCACGGTGACCAGGTCAGCGCCGGCCTTGAAGGCGATGTCGGCTTCAAGTTCGCCAGCGTCCATGGTCTTGAGGTCAGCGAAAACAACCTTGTCCGGGTGGGCGTTCTTGATCGCGGTGATGACAGAGAGGCCTTCAGCCTTGATCAGCGGGGTACCCAACTCGATGATGTCAACGAATTCGGCAACCTGGCCGGCGAGTTCGAGGGCGGCTTCGGTGGTCAGCAGGTCGATAGCAACTTGGAGCTTCATGATGGTGTTTTCTTTCTGTTGGGAAATGCGATGGGTGTTGAAAATTGAGTGGATACTGCGGTGGGTGAAATCTGAGCCTCGATTATTCGAGGTTTGCGTGCCTGAGCCAGAGCTCTTCGGCAGGCACATCCGTGTTGTCCCACAGGGACTGGAAGAGTGCTTCGGTGGCGAGGAAAAGTACCTGCTCGAAGAGGGACCCCGAGTACTGGCGGGAAACGCTGGAGCCGTGGTCGGTCTTCTGGGCCGCGGGAAGGATGACCAGCGCATCA
The DNA here is from genome assembly GCF_040547265.1 of Arthrobacter sp. UYCo732. Taxonomy (NCBI): domain Bacteria; kingdom Bacillati; phylum Actinomycetota; class Actinomycetes; order Micrococcales; family Micrococcaceae; genus Arthrobacter; species Arthrobacter sp. UYCo732. Next base: position 1,583 of record NZ_JBEPPJ010000035.1, read on the forward strand.
GCGAGGCCGGCAAGCGGTGAACTCGCGTTGGTGGTGAACACGGCAATCCGTGCACCCGCCTTAGCCGCTGTTTCGGCTGACTTGACAACCCCCGAGGTTGTTCCCGATCCGGAGGCCACCAGGAGCAGGTCTCCGGAAGCAATCGCGGGAGTGGTGGTGTCACCGGCGATGTGGACGTTCAGGCCCAGGTGCATCAGCCTCATGGCGGCCATCCGCAGGACGAGCCCGCTTCGGCCGGCTCCGGCGAAGAACACACGACCAGGATGGCTCAGGTGACGGGCCACGTCGGCGATCTGCTGTTCGTCGATCTTGGCCGCTGTGTCCGCGATCTCGTTCTGAACTAGCGCGAGATTCCGGACGATGTCATCCGTACTGCTGTACCCGGTAAGCGTTGCGTTTGCTGTCGGATTCACGATGTTTTCCCCTTCTATCCGGTCGTCGGTCCGTAGGAACCGAACGACGCTTTCTGGTTGATATCCATACTCCCGAAGCGAACGGGCAGGGGTAACACTGTTTTCTGACGGTTCTTACTACACTTAAGGATTGGCGCTCCTGCCGGAGTCGGGTGGAAAGTGCCGGAAAGCCGCAGTTTTGAAGGATTTATTGCATAGACTCTGGAGAACAAGCTAAGTCCACCGCCACGTACTTTCCGGATTGCTTGTTATCGACCGACCCGTAGCCCATTTCCCGGAGCGCAGACTTTTGGCCTCGCCGTCCTCATTCCAGTCCCAGATTTATCGGTCCCTGCCGGAAATCGAGAGGGCCGACGCGATCGTGGACAGGATTACCAAGGCCATCGGCCTCGGGCTGCTCAAAGTAGGTGAACGTTTGCCACCTGAAGCGGCGCTCTCGGAAATGTTTGGGGTTGGCGGCGCGACACTTCGCGAAGCCTTGGGGGAACTGCGCGAGCGTGGAGTCGTGGAGACCCGCAGAGGCCGGAGCGGGGGGACGTTCGTCGTCCGCCAGCCTCGCACCCAGACTGACGCCATCCGGGACTGGTTCCTCTCGACGTCCATTTCGGAAATACGTGACATCGGAGACGAACATTCCGCTATCGCAGCCACCACCGTGCGCCTGGCCTGTGAGCGCGCCGAAGCACATGACTTCGAGCGGCTTCAGGAACTTGCGCGAGCATTGGTACTGGCCGATACCCCCGAAGTGCGTGCACCTGCTGACAGCCGCTTCCACATCGAGTTGGCAATAGCCGCCCAGTCACCGAGACTTGCCAACGCCGAGATCCGGCTTCAGGAAGAGACAGTTCAGCAGCTTTGGACTCCCCTCACGGTGAAATTTGACCCCGAACAGGCAACCGCTGAACACTTGGAATTGGTCCGGGCAGTCGCCCAGGACCAGCCCGAGAAAGCCCAGAAACTTGTCCTTGAGCACATCAGGCGCAACATTTTCCACCTGATCGACAAGAAGCTCACCCTCGGCTACGCCCAATCAACCCAGGATGGTCAATGAAGCCCGCCGCTGAAGTCGTACATGCTGCCACCGCCCTGTCTTCCTGGCTGAGCGGCGTCTGCGCTGAGGTCGCTAAGCTCTCCAGCGACGTTTCCTCCCTCCTGGAACGGAATCTCGCCGGCAAGTCCCGCGCCGACAGGGCTTCCCTCAAGGGCTTGGATGAATTTCCCCGGGAGTTCCTGACGAAGAACAGCTATGCAGCCGGGTCCGGGACCTTCTTCGCGGTGGAAACCCTCGAGGAGGGGGTGCCGGCTTTGGACTGGTGGGCCCGCAAGGAACACGGCACCATCGGCAGGCTCGACCTCGACATGACTCCAGGCAGCAGCCGCTATTACGACTATGAGAAGCTGCCATTCTTCTCCACCGCCGCTTCCACAGGTGAGCAGAGCCTGTGGGGGCCATATGTGGACTTCCTCGGCTTCGAGGAATACATCCTGACCTTTGCGGCTCCGCTTTCTGTCCATGGCCGCTTTACTGGCGTGGCTGCCTGCGACATCCGGATCAAGGACTTGGAACCCCTCATCATGCCCACCCTGCGCGCCGTTCCCGGAGATGCGGCCCTCGTCAACGCCAGCGACCGCGTCATTCTCGGCAACTCCGGGTTATACCTCGTTGGTGAGCGGATTAAGTCCGGCTACCCCAACCAGCATCGGTTGGCCCTTGACGTCCCTCACCTGGGGCTCTCCCTGATTTACACGGTCTAGACGCGGTCTAGACGGGCACTCCCCCAGACCCAAAGAAAGGCTGGGGTCACCGAAGCGGGAAAAAGTTCTGCAAATAAAAGCTATCGGAATAGAGCTTTTAAGCTGTAACCTCTGGGAGTGATCTGTTACACATGTCCTACCGTGGAGCAGTCACTAGTCCTTCGGCACCAGAGGAAGAACTTCGCTAGCTCGGACAACAATCTTGTCCACGTCACGAGAGCTCAATTCCTGAAGGTGGCCTGCGAGCGACCCCTTGGCGCACTTGTCGGCATAGCTTTACCCCTGCGCGCACCGGGAGCCTGTCTCGTTTCCCTGCCAGTCCGTCGTCCGGACCAACATGCAGCTGCAATATCGCACTGCTGATTGGCGCCGTAGCAGAACACGCCGGGCTGGATAGTTGTGGTTTCCCACAGCCACTGGGAGGTCCAAAAACCGAGTTCCATAACGAAGAAGTCAGAGACGACTTGAGTAGTTTTAGGGAGATTTTATGAGTGAAAATCGTTTAGACAGCAAAGATCACCTGGAAAGGTCGATCGACTGGAAGCAGGGTTTGGCCATTGCGCTGGGTGTGCCCTTGCTGATTTTGCCCTCGTTGGGCTACCTGCCAATGTATGTGTCGGCCGCGGCAATTCTGGTCTGGGGAATCTCTGTCCTTCAGGGTTTTATGCAGAGCACCGCGTATGCCGAGATGGCCACCACGTTCCCCAAGGCCTCCGGCCTGCCGGGATTTGCGCAGCACGTATTCCGGACTGAGAACTACAAGGGCAAGTACGACAAGGGCAAGCTGATCGGGGGCTTCAGTGCCTGGAGCTACTGGTTTGCCTGGAACCCTGTGTTGGCAATTTTTTCGATCCTGGTCGGCGGTTACCTGCATGGGCTGTTTCCGGTGCTGGCCGAGACATTCACCGAGTATCAGCTTGCCCTGATCTCCGGCCTGGTGATTTTCACCGGACTGTTCATCGTCAACTGGTTCGGCCTCAAGGACGGCGCCAAACTGGGTTACGTCCTGGCTGCGTTCTCTCTTATACCCCTCATTGTCCTGACCGTAGCGCCTTTCGCCACCGGGAATGTCGACCTGTCAAACATCACCGGCAGCTGGATGCCGGCCGACTGGGCCTGGGACATGCACCACATCCTGATTCTCTTTGGCATCTTTGCGATCGCACAGTGGAGTGCCTGCGCTTGGGAAACGGCGGCCATCTACGGCCCCGAATACAAAAACCCGTCCAGGGATGTTCCCAAAGCGCTGTATGCGTGCGGCATCATCTGCTTCTTCTCATTTGTCTCAGTGCAATCTGCAGTGATCGGCGTGCTCGGTGTTGAAGGCGTACTGGCCGAGCCCTTGTCGCCCCTGATTCCAGTGGCCCAGGCCGTGTTCGGCCAAGCCGGCACCATGGTCACCATCATCATGCTGATCGCCGCCATGATCCTCATCATCCAGACGGCCTACCTGGGCTCCTCCCGCGCCATGCACTCCATGTCCAGCGAAGGCAACCTCCCCAGGGTTCTTGGCAAGACAAACCGCCAAGGGACTCCGTTTGTTGCCATGCTGGTTATCGGGGCCTTCAACCTGGTGCTGATTTCGATGGGAACCCCGGCGGCAATACTTGCGGCGTCCGCGATTGGTTACACCTGCGCCAACGGCATCAGCCTGTTCGCCTACGTAAAGGCTAAGAATCACCCGGCCTTCGCCAACCTCGAACGGCCCTTCAAAGCACCCAAGGGCTGGAAAAAGGTGGCCCTGGTCTTTGGCCTGTTCAATCTGCCCCTCTGCCTGGTCGGCGTGGTCTACCTGAACAGCCTGGAGGTCGGTTGGACCTCAACCTGGGTTGGTTTCCTCGTACTATCGCTCTACATACCCATCTGGTTGTATACCCAGCATGAATCCCGCCGGCTGAAGGACAAAGCAGCCGCTATTCCCTCTTCAGACGAGGACGCCGGAGATCTTGAAAAGGTTCCAAATCCCAGATGACGGAGCCGGCCAGGGCTTTCCAGCTGAAGAGTCCGGCGCATGTGCCCTGATCATGTCCACCGCGAGTTGCGTCCTAGCGGCGTAGTACAGGGCATGGTGGTCGCCGAGCCCACCGGGCGGACAGTGGTACGTGCTGATTTCACGGCGGATACCGGGCATTTACACGGCCCGGTATCCGCCGTGAGCGCGTTTCTGGCGGCTGCTTGCCTGTCAACAGTGCGGAAAGGAAAATAAATCTTAATTCTTGGGCCTTAATTATCTAAAAAGGACTGGACTAGATGAATTACGTCCCGTAGGTTTGCACATAGGACGAGGAGCGTGACTCGCATCACACCAGCAGGGCTCAGAGCAGAGCCCGGCCGGCCATACACAACACGCCCCTTCCCGAGTCCCAGTCGGCGCCTGGCTTGCTATTCAGCCCCCGTCGCAACGCACTAAAAGAGCAACCGTTCTGACAACACTTTCACAACACTATTCATAGGAGAGACCATGGAAACCACCCTCGTAGGAACACTGAGCAAGGCCGGATCCATCCACAAGGTAGAAAACGGGTTCATCGGCCTGCCGTCGATGGACGAGCCCGGGACGGTCGCCGCGATCGGCGACTCCCTCCACAACCCCGAGGGTTCGGTCATGTGCGCCGGCTTCTTCGAGCTGAAGGCTTCCGAGCCGCTGGTGTACACCTACACCTACGACGAGATGAAGGTCGTCATCAAGGGCGAGTTCATCCTCACGGACCAGACCACCGGCGAAGTCACGCACGCCAGGGAACGCGACGTGCTGTTCTTCCCCAAGGGCACCACCGTCAAGTTCGAGACCCCCGAGTACGGCCTGGGGTTCTTCGCCGGCGACCGCACCTTCAACCCGTAAGGACCGGCCATGCGTTCCGCGTCCATGCCGCCATCAGCCGGCAACGGCCTGGAACCTGGTTTCCGCGGTGTCATCTGTGTATCTTTTGGACTCACAGATGACACCGCAGTTCCAGAAACCGATGGCCAGCCCCGCTACGATCTCCATTTCGAAGCAGCAACCGCCGACAGCCTCTCGGAACTGAAGTCTGTATTCAGCACTGCCCGTGTAGGCGCCCGCCTTGTCCTCGCCGGCCCCACAACTGATATCCGTGCAGCCGCCGCAGCCGCCGCGGACTGCGGACTCCTGGGCGAGGAAGTAACACTCCTGCCCCAGGAAACCGGACCCCGGTTTGTTTATTGCCCGCATTGCATTACCACCACCACTGATGAGGCAGCCGGCACCGAGGTGAAGTGTCAAGGATGCGCCACCACCTTGACCGTCACTGATCATTTTTCCCGACGAATTGGCTCATATTTGGGCTACTCAGCCCATGCCGAGGAGGCAGCATGACCGCGATGGCGCTCCAGCCCCAGGCCCACCCGGCGGTGGAGGGAGGCCTCCAGCTGGAGGTGATGGACGTCAGCCGTCAAACGGAATCGATTGTCAGCATTACGATGGCTGCTCCGGAAGGTGGAACGTTGCCCTCCTATGTCCCGGGGAGCCACCTGGTGGTCCAATACGGGAGCGGCGTCAATGCGTACTCGCTGACAGGTTCAGGCAACGCACCATCCGATTACACCATCTCTGTTCTGAGGGTCGAAGAAGGCGCCGGCGGCTCCGTGGCCATGCACCGGCTTTGCGTCGGTGACCGTGTTAACGTTTCGCGCCCCCGGAGTGCGTTTGCTCCCGCATCAACGGCGACGCATCATCTGCTTGTTGCTGCAGGAATCGGGATCACACCGATTCTTTCGCATGCCAGGGCCGCCGTGGAACGTGGCAACACAGCTTCAATGATCTACGTGCACCGGCCAGACGCCGGCGCCCACGTGGCGGAAGCGCGGGAACTGCTGGGGCCGGGGTTGACCGCTTTGGTCGAGTGCACCGACCGGGGCAGTTTCCAAAACGTTCTGGCGGAAGCGCTCACAACGCAGCCCCTCGGCACCCACCTTTACGTGTGCGGTCCGGTTGTCTTCATGGACGCGGTCCTGGAGGAGGCCCGGAGCCAAGGCTGGTCATCGTCCCGGCTCCACTCAGAAGCCTTTGGCGCAGCCGAACTGGACGCTGGTGAACCCTTTACGGTGCATCTGGCACGCAGCGGCGTCAGCTTGGAAGTCCAGGCAGGCGTTTCGCTGCTGGAGACGCTCGAAACAGCAGGGAAAACCATTCCCAATATGTGCCGTAAAGGCATCTGCGGCGAATGCGTCCTGCCCGTGCTTGGCGGCGCACCCCAGCACCGGGACCTTTACCTATCCGACCAGGAAAAAGCCGCGAACACCACAATGATGTGCTGCGTTTCGCGTAGCAACGACCCAGAATTGGAGTTGGACCTTTGAGTAGCACGATCATCGAAACCGATCCTGACGCCGCACTCCTCGCGGAACGGATCAGGCGCTTTCCCTTTCCATTTGCCTCCGACACATACCGCTACAGCGCGAACGTCGAACCGGCCAATAAGGAAAAGAATACAGAGGCCGGTTCCTGGGGTGCCGGGGTGATCGACATCGACGAGTTCTACCATCAGGAACTTGCGGACCGCGAGGCGATCCTGGCCCGCGACCCGTCACGCATGCAGGTCCTGCCCCACATGCGGCCCGCCGTGTGGGACACGATAGCGATGCTCCTGCCGGCCATGGCAGAGGAAAACCCGGAAATCATGTCCTTCCACCGGGAAGGGAGCGCCTGCCGCTGGCAGAACAAGCTGCAGGGCCTGGACATTGAATTCATTATGGGCGATGAGGACTCGCTGCCCATGGAGCCTATCCGGTTCCTCGGCACACAGATCCAGGACGACATCGTCCTGCTCGACGTCCGGGACAACACGATGTGGCTCGACGCCGGCCTGGTCACCTTCGCCGCGGACTGGTCCTTCAATTTCGATGTCGGCATGAGCTTCCTGGAAATCCACGGCCCCGTTCCCCGGGTCAAGGAAGAAAACATCGTCGCACGCGCTGAGCAATTCCTCATGCGGCTCCAACCCGGAGAGCAGTTCCGCCGCACCAACTGGACCATGACCATCGGCCAGCGCCTGGACACCTCCACCGAAACCTACCCCGAATGGGGCCCGGACCGCGGAACCATTGCCACCGACCCCGACATGCCCGACAAGCTCCACCTCCGGGTTGAAGTCCAGCACCTGATCCGCCTACCCCACACCGGCGTCGTGCTGTTCCTGATACGCAGCTACCTCTTGCCCCTCAGTGACATCGCCAAAGTCCCCGCCTGGCGGAACAAACTCGGCCACGTCCTGGCAGAACTTCCCGAGGACATGGCCGAGTACAAAGGCATCATCCGCTACCGCAAAGCAGCATCTGATTGGCTGCTGGCCCGCTAAACGCCCGCAGCGCGCCATAAATAGAGCAATAAGAGAATATCCCTAAAAAAAGCTAGACTAAATGATTTATTTCACGTAGCTTGGCTGCAACGAGGAACACGTGACTGGTATCACGCCAGCGGAGTTCAGAGTTGAGCTCCGCTGGCAACGTCCAGTCCCGGCGTCCTCCAGGCAGTTTCAAGCACATGAGTGGTCTGCCACGTATTCGCCAACGCCGCTCATGTCACGGGGCAACTCGCCTGTCAGGCCATAGGGGATCTCATCCTCAAGAAAGAACCAAGGAGAAAACCATGACTCTCAACACTGAAATCCACACCGAGGTCGGGGTAGCACACCCGCTCGATCCGCTCTCCCGTGAGGAGATT
>NZ_JBEPPJ010000036.1:0-7798 GCF_040547265.1 Arthrobacter sp. UYCo732
GCCTTGGTGATCGGGCCCTGGCGCCGGGATTGGCCGGGGGATTCCTCACCGGGGGACCAGCCCGAGGTAGGAGCCGATGGACGGCCCGGTGAACCGGGTCCAGTCCCCGCTCTGCACTGCCAGCCCATACCCGGTCGTGATCTGGATTCCCCGCAGACACATCAACGCATCGATCACCGGCCCGTAGCGGCATGCCGCGGCCGTTACGGCGACCTGCTTATCGATCCGTTTATGATGCTCGGCGAGGAGCTCGGCCTGCTCGACATCGGCCTGGTAGGTGAACTGCAGCGCAGGCTCGTCAAAGCGCTGGCGGTGTAGCCACGGGCCGTGTTCCTGCGTCCAGCGGGTCTCTTTGGGGTAGCGGATGCCGTGGCGCAGCAGGATGGCGTTCACGTGCTGGCGTGCGTGGGCGAGGTCTTTGGCCGTGCCGGAGCGCAGCCGGGACAGGTCCCGCAGCGCTTCCTTCTCCGGGTCCGGGATCCGCACCTCGGTGACCGAGCCGACCGCGAGCATCTCAGCCAGCACCCGGGCGTCCCGCTGATCGGTCTTGATCCGGTCCCCTGGAGCCCGCAGCAGTTTCGAAGACGCCGCGACCACGCAGTTAATCCCCGCGTCCCGCAGGTAAAGGGCCAGCACGAACCCGGTCGGGCCGGATTCGTAGACGACCTTGACCGGCGGGGCGAACCGGCGGACCCACTCCAGCACCACAGCCGGGTCAGAAGCCATGGTGTGGTTGCTGATTTCTCCGGTGGCCGGGTTCAGTGCATGGCCCGCGACGTTGACCGCGTGAACATCCAGCCCGGTAAAAGTATGCGCAAACATAGCCGGGACCTCCCAAACTTCACATGTGGCACTACCATTGCACCCCGCGACGAGCCGTCAGGCCAAGGGAGCCGTCAATGGCAACCCACGAACCCTGTGAAACAGAAGGCCCCGGCCTCTTGGCCGTTACCTGGCCCGTGCGGGATAAAGGACATCACCGCCGCGGGATCAGGAACCGCAGCGCCGCCGAACCGCACAAACGGCACGGATTACACCCCAACCCGGCGCTCCGGGACCGCCCCGGCGATAATGCCCGCCCCGAACGGGCCAGAACCTGCACCCCTCACTTCATATCGTTTAGAACCAGACATGAACACTTGACTTGAACGCGTGTTCATGTCAGAGTAGTTGCGACCTAGTGAGCCACGTCACAAGAAAGTATTGACCATGAGTAGTCAGAAAATCGAGTCTTTGGAAGTCCTCGTCGACAGGCCTGAGGAACTTTACGAGTTGCTTAACGAGGCAGAGGCCTTGCTCCGGCAAGCAGCAATGGCCCATGGGTCTGCCGGGATTAGGGTCACCCGGCATGACCCTGCCCGGTACACCTTCGAACTCAGCGACACGGTCCCGTTTGGCGAGACCTGGGAGCAGACAGCCCGGTGACCTTCGTCGCGGGCTTCGCTGCCAGTTTGGTCCGTGCGGCAACAATGACTCCCTCCCACCGGAGACGCGGGACCGGGCTGTGTCCCGTCCGCCCCTCGAGCCATCGTCATCGAACTCAAAACAGGCAAGTCCAGGCTTAGTACGCGGGCTGACTCAACATTCGCTCTCAGCGGGACGGTCGGTGGCACAGCCACAACCCATTTCACCGTCAACTCCTGCAGTGAGAGGTTCACTGCCGACTGCTTGAGGCAGTCCATCAGATGATGTGCTAAACAAACAACGAGGAGAGCATTATGACTTCAGGGACGAATCGAGCAGGAGGGTCCGGCTGGAAGAATGTCCAAGTTGGAGACAAGGTGCAGCTGGTCGGAAGCGGGCGCCCAGAGTATGTCGGACTGGTAGACGCCCGGACAGCGGACGGTGACATCATTTGGGTGCACGACCCTGTTGATGGCCGCCGCCTGTTCCACATTCAGGATGGCTACGAACTACAGCTGGCCGCATCATGACCGAACCGTTTTCCAATGGCTGTCACAACTGCTCAGGACCCGGAAACCGACCAGATGCCAAGCCGTAACGGAATGCCTCTTTCCAAAACTTCATCGCCTCAGCAGCTATCTATGGAGACATGAATCGGTCCGGACTCTTGAACCGGGGCTTTAGGAACACCTTTCTGGGCGATTTTGGGCGTTCCTCGCTTCATCTCCTGACGTTCCCCTTCCCAGTATCTGAGACACCGCAAACGTGCTGTGCAGTCCGCCGGGTCCGGTGATGGCTCCAGCGACCGTCTCAGGGGAAGAAGCGCCCTTCCCACAGTGTTTTAACGGGCACAGGTTGCCGTGGAAGCAGGGGAGATGAGGTGCCATGGTGAGGATAGCCATCGTGCTGGGAAGCACCCGCCCGGGCAGGGTCGGGAAAGCGGTCGCGGACTGGGTCTATGAGCAGGCGAAGAAGCGTTCTGATGCACAGTTCGAACTTGTCGATGTGGCCGACTTCGGTCTGCCGCTGTTGGATGAACCGCTCCCGCCCTCCCGCGGGCGGTACCGGAACGAGCATACGACGGCCTGGGCGCAGGTCATCGCCTCCTTCGACGGATACATCATCGTCACCGGCGAATACAACCACTCCGTGCCGGGGGCACTGAAGAATGCCATCGATTACCTCTACCGGGAGTGGAACAACAAAGCCGTCGGTTTCGTCAGCTACGGCGGTGCCGGCGGGATCCGGGCGGTGGAACATCTGCGGCAGATCGCCGCCGAAGTGCAGATGGCCGATGTCCGCTCCCAGGTCTCCCTGCCAATGGCCACGGAGTTCGAAAACTACACCACGTTCACCCCCTCGGTTCGGGCGGTGCAGGGCCTGGGACCGGTCTTCGACCAAGTCATCGCGTGGGCCGTCGCCCTCAAAACGCTGCGCCCCTGAAGGAAAAAGCGGCTAAAACACGGCAGGAACCTCCCGGATCATCCGCCGGCGGGATGCGGTCGGCAGGTAGCAACGGTTCCCTCGTCGGCGCCGCCTGCCACGACGACGGGAAGTCACCACTGGACGCGCTGTAACTGTGGTTTCGGCGCCGCCCCCAAGCGAGGGCTTCTCGAGCACTACAATCGCCACATCCCCCACACGACGCTCAAAAAGGCGCCTCACCCACCAAACGCGTCACCAACGCACCGGGTTAGTACCTCTGGGCGGGCAGCTTCTAACGCGCTAGGCGGTGGTAGGCGGAGGCAAAATGTATGAGCGGGTCCGGTACCTCCGACCCCGGAGCGTCACCGCCCAACGCAACTACCTCTCCTACGACGAGCAGATGTGTAGCCGCCGGATGGATGGCAACCGTTCTCAGCTCGAAGTACGCGATCGATCCGTCGAGGATCACCGATCCGGTGGCCGGCCCACGGCGGTACGGGACCTGGGCCAGCAGGCCCTCAACCGGGGTCCCTGGACTGGCCAGCCAGTCCGCCGCGCCTTGGTGCTTGCTGCGCAGCACACTCAACGCCCATGTACCCGTCGCAGCGACCGCTTCGCCGATGCGTGAGCCCGCGTAGAGACTGACCAGCATCGTAGGAGGGTCATCGGAGACAGAGAGAAAAGCAGTCACCGTTGCCGCGTAGTCGCGCTTGCGCAGGGATGTGGAAACCACGGCGACGCCGGCGGAGATGTCCGCGCTGAGCACGCGGTACAGATCGATGTCCGCCTGGGAAGGCTGTTCGCCGTCAAGGCGGTGCGCGTCCAACGTCCCCGGACTCTCCATAAAGTACATCGTTTCACGCGCCGAACCATAGGAGTGCTGTGTTCCTTCCCGGCATCGACCGTGATCTGGTATCAGACATGGTCACGCGGATCGTGATGGATACCTTCATCGAATACACCCAGGACATGATGCGGCAATACACGGCTCGCCCATGGCGATGCCGAGGGCTTTGGCTTCGGGGGAGCGGGTGACGGCGCAGCCATCGTTATTCGAGTTCTGTGGCCTGTGTGGTTATGTGGCCTCAACCGCGACGTGGTGGACGCTGGCGGCTGTTTCTGGCTCTGAGCCGGTGTTCCATGGCACATAACGGTTGGCTGGGGCGATGGTGGTTACTTCATTTTCTTTGAAGAGAAAGGAAGTTGCCATGTTGGAGGAGTATTTCGTTCAGTCGTCCACCATCGATCGGCTTCGGCGCTCATGGATGGGCGCGCAGATCGAGACTTACGTTGATTGGCTGGCCGCGCACAAGTACAAGGACAGGTGCATCTGGAAGCGGGTCCTGCTCGTCTTCGCATTCGGTGAATTTGCCAGTGCCCGGGGTGCCACCACCATTGGGGAGTTGCCTGCGCACGTGGACGCGTTCGTCGAGCACCGGGTTGCACTCCACCGCGAGCACACGGGCTCGACTCGTTCGATGGCCAACGAAGTCCGGTGCCCTGTGGAACACATGCTCTCGGTTGTTCTGGCCGGGTACAAGCCGACCGGGCGGAGGCGCGAGCTTCATCCTTTCACCGACACTGTCCGGGCTTCTTCGACCACCTTGTCCATGAGCGCGGCCTCCGTCCGTTTACGGTGCGTGGCTACCGCATCCACCTCGACCACTTCGAAACCTACCTGCGGCAGATCGGCGTGGAGTCGATTCGGGAGATCTCCCCGACGATCCTTAGTGCCTTCCTCGTGGAGCGCGCCGACACCGGACTGGCCAAGACCACGGTGCGTGATGAAGCGGGTTCGTTGAAGGTTTTTCTGCGTTACGCCTACCGTCAAGGCATCCTTTCCACAGACCTGAGTTCAGCCGTCGGATGGCCCCAGGTCTATCGGCTATCGGACATTCCCCGCTCCATTTCTTGGGCGGACGTCAATAAGGTTCTGGCCAGCGTCGACCGTCGGACCGAGACGGGCAGGCGCGACTATGCCATTCTGCTGTTGCTGGTCACCTACGGGCTGCGCGGCCGGGAAGTCGCTGACCTAACCCTTGATGACATCGACTGGAAGCATGAACGCCTGGCGGTCCCCGAGCGCAAGGCAGGGCACTCAACAGCATTTCCGCTTTCAGTGGTGGTCGGCGAGGCTCTCGTTGCCTATCTTCAGCAAGGACGGCCGACAACCACTGACCGACATGTCTTCCTTCGTGCCGTGGCGCCTCGTCGGCCACTCAGCGCGGCCGCTGTTTCGTCCTGCGCCCGCTTTTATTTGCTCAAGGCGGGGATCAACGTCCGTCGGCCGGGGTCTCACACCTTGCGCCACTCGGCGGTGCAGCGCCTCGTCGATGCGAACTTTGCACTGAAGACCATAGGCGACTTCGTTGGGCATCGCTCCGCGCGTCCCACCGAGGTCTACGCCAAGGTCGCGGTCGAGGCGCTGCGCGAGGTCGCCTTGGGTGACGGTGAGACGGTCCTGGAATGAGCACGAACCTTGCGGCCGCCGTGGCTGACTTTCTGGCCTACAAACGGGCATTAGGCAGGAAATACCTGACCGAGGAAGCCACGCATCTGCTCGTGGATTTTGCCGAACAACGTGGCGTGACCGATCTGGCCGAACTCACTCCATCGCTGCTCGATGAGTTTGTTGCTTCCCGGCGAAGAGAGCGGTCCCGTAGCTTCAACCATCTCATTGGAGTAACCGGAAGCTTCCTTGACTGGGCTACCACCCAGCAGCGCCTGGATGCATTTCACTGGCACGCTGGCCATCGTCGCGAGACGGACCACCGACTGCCTTTCCTATTTGATCCCTCCCAGGCCCGTCAACTACTCAAGGCCGCAGCTGCCCTTCCCGACTACTCCCGGGGGAACGGCCGGGGCCCGACCTACCACGCCATCTTCGCCCTGTGCTACGGACTCGGGCTCCGGGTCGGGGAGGCCTGCAACCTACACCTGGAGGATATTGATACCGCCAGGCAACTCCTCATCGTGCACGGCGGCAAATTCGGCAAGAGCCGCCTGGTCCCTTTCGGACCGCGCATCGGAGAGCTGCTGGCCCTCCAGCTCGAGCGCCGACGCGAGCAAGGTGGAGCCGAACAGGGTGGACCGCTGTTCACTTTCGACGGCCGGCGCTGCGTGCACACGGGCAGCGCGAGCGAAACGTTCAGCCGCCTCGCGGCCGGCCTGGCGTTCCCTGTTCCTGAGGGCACCACAGCGCCCCGCTTGCACTGTCTGCGTCATTCCTTCGCCGTGGGCTGCCTGCTGCGCTGGTACCGGGAAGGCGTGGATCCATCGGCGAGGCTCTTTCAGCTCTCGACGTTCATGGGCCACGTGGACCCATCCTCGACCGCTTCTACCTGACTATCACCCCGGAGCTTCTCTCCGAGGCAAGCCGGCGGTTCGAAGCCTATGCCGAATCTGCCTGGTCGGAGGCGGAGCCATGACCGGGACGCAACAGCTGGGGCCGCTGATCCACTCCTTCTTCATCGACCACCTCGTCACCGTCAAGGGGCTGCGCCCGGCGTCAGTGCACAGCTACAGCGACACCGTCCGGCTGCTGCTGTGCTTCGTGGCCGAGCAAAAGGGAACCAAGATCACCAGACTTACGCTCGAGGACCTGAGCCTCGATCACGTCCTTGGCTTCCTGCGCTACCTGGAAAACGACCGCCACAACCACGTGCGGACCCGCAACCAGCGTCTGGCCGCCCTGCACACCCTTTTCGAATACATCGCCAGCCGGGAACCGGCGATGCTCGAAACGTGCCAACGGATTGAGGCCATCCCCATGAAACGGGCGGCACCGGGGCGCGGGCACAGGAAGTCGCCGAACTGCGGGTCGGAAACCCTGCAGTTGGTCGAGCCTTTCCTCGTCCGGCTCCACGGTAAGGGAGACAAATGGCGGACCTGCCCGCTATGGGACCAGACCGCGAAGCTGATCACCGCCCTGATGGACTCATCGGGTGAACCACCAGCGACAAACGCCCCGGTCTTCTGCTCGGCTACCGGCGAAGCGCTCACCCGCTTCGGCATCTATAAGGCCGTGCGGCGCCTCGCTGGACACCTCGACGATCCCGGCATCGACCGCACGGTCAGCCCGCATGTCTTCCGCCACACCGCAGCGATGCACCTCCTTGAATCCGGAGTCGAAATCAACGTCATCCGCGGCTGGCTCGGGCACGCCGACCTGACAACGACGAATCGCTACGCTGAAATCAACACCAGGACAAAAATGGAAGCCCTGCGGGCAACCGAGCCGCCCGATCCTTCGGCGGCTCGCCGCCCCACCCCCGTCTGGAGGTCCGACGAATCACTGCTCAACTGGCTCTCAAACTCTGATCGTTATGTGGCCCGAATTAAGCAAACCGGCCCGGCCAGAACCGGGCACCGTCGGCTCGGGCCACATAACCACACAGGCCACACAACCCTGATTATGTTCCGCGGAACATAATTGGAGAGCAGGATGACGGGCAGGCCCTCCAGGGCCGGGTTGAAGGCCCACTCGGCCGAAGCGTAGAAGCAGTTCACGTCCACGTGCGCGATCTGCGGCATCCGCCGCATGACCGCCGGCTTAGCCTTGATCCACCGATCCGGGGTTGGTCTTGATGGATTTCGGGGTCGGCCGCGGATTCTGGTTTCGGGCGTGGCAGATCACCGGCCTCGCTGTCGGTGGTGTTCCACTGGATGTTCCTGGTCGGGCCGTTTCCGGCGGGCGGGCCGGGTTCTATGCCGCTTCCGGTGGGGCCTGGACGGTGGTGAAGAGCTCTTCCCAGGCGGTTTTCCAAGGCCAGGCTTCGGGCAGGTGAAGGCGGATACGTCGGGCGCTGGTCGCGATGCGGGCCGGGACGTGGATGAGTTTGCGGCGGATCGTGCCGGTGCGGGCCTTGCTGAAAGGCCCGGCGGCAAGGAGCCCGGCGGCGCGGGTGAGGTTGTAGGCCATGACCGCAGCAACCAGCCAGGCCGAGTTCGCGGAAAAAACACCTGAGGG
>NZ_JBEPPJ010000037.1:0-7289 GCF_040547265.1 Arthrobacter sp. UYCo732
GCGAGGCCGGTGATCTGCCACGCCCGAAACCAGAATCCGCGGCCGACACCGAAATCCATCAAGACCAACCCCGGATCGGTGGATCAAGGCTTAGTAAGTGGCCATGAATCCGCTAGCTTTGAGCCTCATTGAACTGGGAGCAGTGGTGTTTTCCCTCGGCCTGTTGGCCAGACTGGCAGGACGGATCGGAATGTCACCCATCCCTTTCTATCTCCTGGGCGGCCTCGCCTTTGGCACGGGCGGGATTGTTGACCTTGAAGGCATGAAGCATTCCGCGCACCTCTTCGGGGAGATCGGCGTTATTCTGCTGTTGCTTATGCTCGGGCTGGAATATTCGGCGTCCGAACTTTTCACCGGACTGCGAAGATCGTGGCAGGCCGGCCTCCTTGATCTCGTCCTGAACTTCGTAGCGGGGGGCAGCACTTGCCCTGTTCCTGAACTGGGGATTCGTGGGTGCCGTGGTGATGGGCGGCGTCACCTACATCTCGTCGTCGGGAATCGCGGCTAAGGTGATCACTGATTTGGGCTGGCTGGGCAACCGGGAAACCCGTGTGGTGATCTCCATCCTTGTGTTTGAAGACCTGACCATGGCGGTGTACCTTCCCGTCCTCACCAGTATTCTTGCCGGCGCCAGTTTCCTCGGCGGGCTCACCACCGTGGGCATTGCGTTGGCTGTGGTGACCGTGGTCCTCACGCTTGCGCTGCGCCACGGACACCGGGTCTCCAAGATTGTCCACAGCGAGAACTCAGAGGTGTTCCTCGTGAACATCCTGGGCGCGGCCCTGCTCGTAGCCGGCGTGGCGTCCGCCATGCTGGTGTCAGCGGCAGTGGGGGCCTTCTTGCTCGGCATCGCGATCTCCGGCGCCACATCGCACAATGCCACGCGTATTCCGGCACGGCTGCGGGACCTTTTGCCGCGATCTTTTTTGTGGCGTTCGGGCTTAACACTGATTTTGCCTCCATTCCGCCAGTGCTTGGCTGGGCGCTCGTCCGCGCTCTTGTCACCGCCGCCAGCAAAATGGCCATCGGTATCTGGGCCGCCAAGCGTGAGGGCATTGCCCGCCACGGCCGTCTCCGTGCCGGAGCGGCGCTAATAGCCCGCGGGGAATGCTCGATCGTCATCGCGGGCCTGGCCGTGGCATCCGGTGCCGTCACCCAGGAACTGGCGGCCATGGCGACTGCCTATGTGCTGGTCATGGCCGGGGTTGGCCCGTTGGCCGCGCGCTACATCGAACCGATGCTGGACATCGTGCTGCGCGCAGAACTCGTCGTTACCAAAGCCTAATAGCTGTGCTGTGGAGGGGCTCTTCTTCGCGCACCTGCTCATGGTCAGCGTCACCTCGCACGGCAGCGAGAGTGAGAACCCGGCCATCGACTCACCGCAGCCCAAAGTCCACCGTCCGCGGACTGTCGCGGACTGGTGGCCGAACCAGTTTGACCTCACCGTGCTCCACACCCACAACCCGGCGGGCAACCCGCTCGGCCCCACGTTCAGCTTTAGCGAGGAGTTCCAGAAACTCGACGTCGAGGCGCTCAAGCAGGACATCGTTCAGGTCCTAACGACCTCCCAGGACTGGTGGTCCGCGGACTTCGGCCACTACGGCGGCCTGATGATCCGTCTGAGCTGGCACGCTGCCGGCACCTACCGCGTCCACGACGGCCGCGCCTGTGCCGGGGACGGCAGCCGGCGGGTCGCACCGCTGAACAGCTGGCCGGACAACGATAAGGCGCGGCGGCTGCTGGGGCCGGTGAAGCAGAAGTACGGCCAGAAGCTCTCCTGGGCTGACCTGATAGTCCTCGCCGGCCACGTGACCCTCGAGTCGATGGGCTTTGACACGTTCGGCTTTGCTTTCGGCCGCGAGGACGTGTGGGAGCCCGAAGAGATCTTCTGGGGTCCCGAGGACACCTGGCTCGGCGACGAACGCTACATCGGCGAGGGCCAGATGTCAGCGGAGGTCGGCTCCACGGAGATGGGCCTGATCTACGTCAACCCCGAGGGGCCGATGGGCAACCCGGACCCGCTCGCAGCCGCGGCGTTCATCCGCGAGACGTTCAAGCGCATGGCGATGAAGGACGAGGAGACCGTCGCGCTGATCGCCGGCGCATACCTTCGGCAAGACCCATGGCGCCGGTGACGCCGATGCGCACGTCGGCCCAGAACCTGAGGGCGCCAACCTTGAGGCACAGGGGTTGGGGTGGCTCAGCACCTACGGGACCGGCAAGGAGCCGGACACCATCACATCCGGCCTGGAAGTCACCTGGACGGACCGGCCCGCCGAGTGGAGTGACCGCTTCTTCGAGATCCTCCTTGGGCACGAGTGGGAGCTTGTCAAGAGCCCGGCGGGTGCCCACCACTGGGTGGCCAAGGACGCCGAAAAGGTCATCCCGGCCGCCCATGAGCCCGAGAAGAAGCACCGGCCAACGATGCTCACCACGGACCTGTCGCTGCGCGTCGACCCCATCTATGGGGAGATCTCGCGGCGTTTCCTGGAAAACCCGGACGAGTTCGCGCTTGCGTTCGCCAAGGCCTGGTACAAGCTTTTGCACCGCGACATGGGCCCGGCCGGCCCCCACCTGCTCGGGCCGTGGGTCCCGGAGGCCCAGCTCTGGCAGGACCCCTTCCCGGCAGTAGACCACGAGCTGATCGACGAGCAGGACACCGCGTCACTGAAGGCCCGGCTCCTGGACTCCGGCCTGTCCGTCTCCCAGCATGCCGGCACCGCGGGGTCCGTGCTTCGACCTTCCGCAAGACCGACAGGCGCGGCGGCGCCATCGGGGCACGGATCCGGCTGGACCGCAGCGCGGGAAGGCCAACGAGCCGGGTCAACTTTCCACTGTTCCGCAGGCAATTGAGACGGTGCAGCAGCAGTTCAACTCCGCCCAGACCGGAGGCAAGGCGGTGGAGAAAGCAGCAGAAATGCCGGCTTTGCCCTAACGGTGCCCTTTCCGACCCGGCCGCACCGACGCAGCCCAGGACCAGACCGACGTTGGGTCGTTCCAGTACCTGCAGCCGCGGGCGGACGGCTTCCGCAACTATGTGCGCCCCCGGCGGGAAGCTCCAGCCGGAGACTCTCCTGCTCGACAAAGTGTATCTGCTGGACCTTTCGGCCCCGGAGATGACAGCGCTGGTCGGTGGGATGCGTGCCCTCAGCACCAACGTCGGCGGTTCCGGCCACGGCATCCTCACCGACAGGCCCCAGGTCCTGACCAACGATTTCTTCGTCAACCTGCTCTCTCCGGCACCTGGTGGAAGGCGTCGGAGACGGACGAAACGTCTACGAAATCAGGGACGTCGCCACCCGCGAGCTGAAGTGGACCGCCACACCGGTGGCCCTCGTCTTCGGCTCCAACTCCCAACTCCCAGCTCCGGGCGCTGGCTGAGGTCTATGCGAGCGACGACGGCAGGGAGAAGTTCGTCAACGACTTCGTGGCGGCTTGGTTGAAGGTCATGGAGCTAGACCGTTTCGACCTGAACTGACCGGGGCGTCCGGGCCGGCAGCGGAATGCAGCCGGCGGCTGAATGAGCCCGGATCGGCGGAGGGTAGTAGCTGACGTGTCAGGCCCGGGCGCTACCCGGGCCTGACACGATAGTGCTCTCGCGGTCAGGCTGCGAAAATGACAAAGAATTTCCTGATCCGCTCCTGGATCTCCCACGTCCCCTGCCACCCGATCGGGAAGATGGCGGCGGTTCCGGCCTCCAGAGTGATGGGTTCAGCGCCATCCTCGGTGACCACCATGCGGCCTTCCAGGACATGAATCGCCTCACCTCGCTCCAGGAATTCCCATCGTGAGAGGCCTGGGTCTGCTTCCCAGACTCCAGAGAGGATGCGGGAGTCGTCGCTGGTGAAGGGAATGGCAATTCGCGTTGCTATCTCGTCCCCGATTACCTCGGCCAGCGGAGGGCCGAGCGGGGATTCGTCTAGGTCGCTCGCGAAGAGTTCGGTGGGCTGGAAAGTTACGCTCATGGGTTTTGCCTTTCTGCTTTTACTCGCCGGCAACGTCTCCGGCGGGCTGGTGGATGACCAGTTAGAGGCACTGTAGCCCAGCCTGTTCGGGTGGGGAAGCGACCGCGCGCCGCTACGGCGCGCCGCTCAGACTACCCATTGGGGTAGTCAAAACCATCCCGAAATGGCGTTTCCCCTATCCGCAAATGACTGGACCATGGAGGCTAGGCCAAGCTCCAACAGATCCGCCCATCGCGAAAGGACGCCCCATGCTACAACCTTCAGATTCTTGCCTTGTGACGTGGATGGGCCGGGAGGCCCTCGCCGAGGCCATGATTCCGGTGATTGGCCGGCTGTACCGCGAAAACAATGTGGTGACCAGCATCCACGGCCGCAGCCTGGTCAATAAGTCCACCATGAACATCCTGAAGGCGCACCGCTTCGCACGCCGGGTCAGCGGAGGCGAGCTGCTCCTGGAGGAGACCGCCCCGCTCCTGAACACCCTCTCCAGCTTGGAGCTGGGCTCGGCAGCGATCGATATCGCCCGCCTCAACCAGAAGTTCAAGGAAGAGGGTGCCGGGGCAACGCTGGAGGAGTTCCTCCGGGCCGAACTCGCCGAGGTCGTGGGCAAGCGTGGTGCTGATGACCGCAGCAGCACCGACGTTGTGCTTTACGGTTTTGGCCGCATCGGCCGGCTGCTGGCCCGCCTGCTCATCGAAAAGGCAGGCGGCGGCCAGGGCCTGCGCCTGCGCGCCATCGTGGTGCGCCGCGGCTCGGACAAGGACCTCACCAAGCGTGCCAGCCTGCTGCGGCGCGACTCGGTCCACGGCCCGTTCGAGGGCACCATCCGCGTTGACGAGGAAGCCAACACCATCACCGCCAACGGCGTGCAGGTCCAGGTGATCTACTCGGACAACCCGGCCACGATCGACTACACCGCCTTTGGCATTGACAACGCCCTGGTTGTGGATAACACGGGACGCTGGCGTGACGCTGAAGGCCTGTCGCAGCACCTGCAGAGCAAGGGCGTGGCCCGGGTCCTGCTGACTGCACCGGGCAAGGGTGCGCTGAAGAACATCGTGCACGGTATTAACCACGGCACCATCCTGGACTCGGACCAGATCGTGTCCGCGGCGTCCTGCACCACGAACGCCATCACTCCGGTCCTGAAGGCCATCAACGACAGGTTCGGCGTGATCCACGGCCATGTGGAGACCGTCCACTCCTTCACCAACGACCAGAACCTGATCGACAACTTCCACAAGGGCGACCGCCGCGGCCGTTCCGCCGCGCTGAACATGGTCATCACCGAAACCGGTGCGGCAACAGCTGTGGGGAAGGCGCTGCCCGAACTTCAGGGCAAGCTTTCCGGCAGCTCCATCCGCGTCCCCACCCCGGACGTTTCGCTGGCCATCCTGAACCTGAGCCTGGAAAACGGCACCACCAAGGATGAAATCAACAGCTTCCTCCGCGACATGTCGCTGCATTCGGAACTGCGCAAGCAGATCGACTACATCGACTCGCCCGAGGTTGTTTCCACCGACTTCGTCGGCTCGCGCCGCGCCGGAATCGTGGACGGCCTTGCCACCATCTCCAATGACAAGAACGTCATCCTCTACGTCTGGTACGACAACGAGTTCGGCTACAGCTGCCAGGTGGTCCGGGTCATGGCGGAAATGGCAGGCGTCAACTGGCCCTCGTTCCCCGCGAGGGATGTGGTTCAGGAGGCCATGTCAGTGCTTGCCGCGTTGAAATCGGCCTAGCTGACGGAGACTCAATGCTCTTTATTGATTCCTCCGCGGGTAAGGAACCGCCTCTGAAGCCGCCATCGGCTGACCGGACTCCCGTGCCCACTCCTTTGAGGAAACCTGTTCTCCTCTCCGAGGTCCGGCCCGTCAGGGGCCGTGACCGGGAGATGCAACAGCTCATCCACGATCTCGCCGTCCTGGCCGCCAAGCATGATCAGCAGGTCATCGGACGGCCGTCCCCGACAGGAGGCTCCCCATGAAGCGGCACGTGCAGCTCCGCCTCGTACGGTGTAGCGCACCCCGGATTTGCAACCGGTTTGTGCCCTACTACCTAGCTTCAACAACACTTCCAGGCGCCACAGTGTGGCGATCTGCCTGCAAACCCTCTCCCAGAATTTGAGCCGAAACATGAAAATTGGAATCCTCACCAGCGGCGGCGACTGCCCCGGCCTGAACGCGGTCATCCGCGGCGCCGTCCTTAAGGGCATTACCGTGCACGGCCATGAATTCGTGGGCTTCCTGGACGGCTGGCGCGGTGTGGTTGAAGGCGACATCATCGACATTCCCCGCACCATGGTTCGCGGCATCGCCAAGCAGGGCGGCACCATCCTGGGCACCTCCCGCACCAACCCGTTCGAAAACGGCGGCGGACCTGAAGTCATCAAAGCCCACATGGACCGCCTCGGCATTGATGCCATCATCGCGATCGGCGGCGAAGGGACCCTGGCCGCGGCGAAGCGGTTGACCGACGCCGGGCTGAAGATCGTTGGTGTTCCCAAGACCGTGGACAACGATCTCGACGCCACCGATTACACCTTCGGCTTCGACACCGCAGTGCAGATCGCCACCGAAGCCATCGACCGGCTGCGCACCACTGCGGAATCCCACCACCGCTGCATGATCGCCGAGGTCATGGGCCGGCATGTGGGCTGGATTGCCCTGCACGCCGGCATGGCCGCCGGCGCCCACGCCATCCTGATCCCGGAGCAGGGAGTCAGCATCGAGCAGACCGCGCAGTGGGTGAAGGAAGCCCACGCCCGTGGCCGCGCACCGCTGGTAGTGGTGGCCGAGGGCTTCGTTCCGGACCACATGGAATCCCCCCACTCCGAGCGCGGACTGGATACCTTCGGGCGCCCCCGTCTGGGTGGCATCGCGGATCAGCTCGCCCCCGAACTTGAGGCCCGCACCGGCATTGAAACCAGGGCCACGATCCTGGGCCATATCCAGCGCGGCGGCGTGCCGTCCGCCTTCGACCGCGTCCTGGCCACGCGCCTGGGCATGGCCGCCATTGATTCCGTGGTTGAGGGCTTCTGGGGCACCATGGTGGCGCTGAAGGGAACGGATATCCGGCACGTGAACTTCCAGGAAGCCCTGGGCAAGCTAAAGACAGTCCCACAGGACCGTTACGACGAAGCAGCGGTCCTGTTCGGCTGAGCCTCCTGGGCACAAGAATGAGGTCTCGGTTCACACGCCTTCTGGTTTCCGCGCTGCCCTGTTGAGAAATTCCAACACCCGCGCGTTGTTTGCCGCGTCCGTGAGATTGTAGCGGAGCGGCCTACCGTTGAGGACGCTGTCGGCGAAGTGTTCGCCCATCCGG
>NZ_JBEPPJ010000038.1:0-6890 GCF_040547265.1 Arthrobacter sp. UYCo732
TGACCAGACCGCATTTCCCTTCCGGCACGCGCACCAAAGTGGGTACCTACCGCCCCTCGCAGATTAATATTCGTGAGAGCCTGACACTGCCAGTCGAAAACGACTCGCCACCACTCACACCACGACCGGGCCGGCACACGATGAACGGCCCCCGAAACCACAAACCCAGGAGCCGCTCACCTCTGCCTCTTGACAACCGTCCCTACATATCAGCGCTTGAGGTTCTTCCGGATGGCCTGTCCACGGACCACAATCCCGGCGATGTGCAGCACGAGGCCGAGCCCGATCAGCGGCAGTGAGGCGGTGGCGAGGCCCTGGTTTCCGGAGGTGTTGCCGATCAGGTTCAGGATGATTCCGACGCCGATCAGCCCCATGGCACAGAAAACCATGACCTTGTAGGAGGTGGGCGCGGTGTTCCAGAATTCGTTCAGCACGAACCAAGTCTACCGAGCCCGTCAGAGCGCCGGCTGCACCCCAAATGCCACCGCAAGCTTCATGATCTTCTCGGCGCGGCCCAGGCGGGGCAGGTCCGAGCCGTCACGGATGACGCGCCCGTTGGCTTCGAAATCGGACATGAAATCCGTAGCCCAGGCAACATCGGACGGTGTGGGGCTGATGACCTCGTTGATCACCGGGGTCTGATCGATGGCCAGGCAGAGCTTCCCGGTCATGCCCATCATCACCGTGATACCGGTCTGCTCACGGAGGATGGGGTGGTTGGTGCCCACGGTGGGGCCGTCAATGGGGCCAGGCAGGTTGCCCACACGGCTGGCGACCACCAGTTTGGCCCTCGGGTAGGCCATGGCCTCGGCGGTGGCGGCCATGCCGGTGTCGCGGCGGAAATCGCCGGAACCGAACGCCAGGCGGAAGGCGCCCTGGGCCTTGGCGATATTGTTGGCCTCCTCGATGCCCACCGCGGATTCAACCAGCGGAATGACGGGCGTTTTGCCGTCCATGCGGTGGAAGCTTTCGGTCACCTGGTCGGCGGACTCGGTCTTGGCGAGCATCACGCCGAGCAGGCCCGGGGTTCCGCGCAGTCCCGCAAGGTCATCGGCCCAGAACGGGCTGGTGGCATCGTTGATCCGGACCCAGGCGTTGCCGCCGCTGCTCAGCCAGTCAATGACGTTTCCCCGGGCCTCGTCCTTCTGCGACGGGTCCACCGCATCTTCGACGTCCAGGATGATCGAGTCGGCGCGCGAAACGGCCGACTGGTCAAACAGTTCGGTTTTCATCGCGTTGACCAGAAGCCAGGAACGGGCAATTTCAGCTGGGATGTGGCGCTCGGGCCGTACGGTCTCGGTGGCGGTGATTGACGTCATGCATCTACCGTATCTGGCCGGGCCCTGCGAGCGCTAAGCAGGATGGGCTGACGGGGTGACCAATACGAACATAACTGCCCCGTGGCGGTGGCTGAACCGGGTTTCGACAAGCTCAACCACCGGACACTAGCCCAACCACCGATCGGCGTTAGGGGAGGTTGCTCCCCCGCGCCGTGATCCACAGCCCTACCAGTCGGCCCGGGTCATGGCCGCCGCCACCCGGGACGCGTCGGCGCAGGCAGCGATCCGTGCCGGGTTGACCGTCCCGATCACGGGCGCGATACCCGCGGGGTGCTTCAGCAGCCATCCCAGGAGGATGGCCTCCCCAGTGGTGCTGTATGTGCCGGCCAGCTCCCGGACGAGGACGGCCGCGGCAGTCTCCGCCGACGTCGGGTCTTCCGGCGCCGCACCGGTGTACAGCCCGCGGCCAGCGCGCCGTACGCCTGCAGGGTGACCCAATGGCTGGCGCAGTATTCCAGCGTGCCGTGCGGAAAGCCGTCATCCAGCGAGTCCACGTGGTTGACCAGGACCTGACTCTCCAGCCACGCCCGCTTCGGGTTGGTGCAGCAGGAGCACATCCACGATGTCCGTCCGGAGCCGCTCCAGGCTGCCGTCCACCCGCTCCAGGATGGATTCCCGGCTCAGGTCATCGTGCGTGGCAAGCCCGCGCTCGTTGAGCCGGATCCCGCACTTGGTCTGCAGCCTAACCGGTCACGGAGCCCAGGCGTTGCCGCCAGCACCTCACCGAGGACAGCTTCGGACTTGCCGCTGCGGTATGTTTCGACCGGGGTGACGGCTGATGCGTTGAAGTCCTTGCCCCAGGAACGCGTCCTGGAAGTGACCGTCGAGAACCCGCAGGCGGACTTGGCGGTCAGGACATTCCAGGTGAAGTTAGCGCGGCCGCACATCCGGCCAGTGGTGATTTTGCGAGGGCTGCTGCATTGACGGTGGGGACACTGCTGACGACCGTGGTCGGGTTCTACTTCGGGCAGCGAGCTACTCAGGGCGGAGCCCAAATTGGTGGCCTCGGGGAAATCCCCGGCTGGGAACGACGGACCCGCAAAGACGACGACGAAATACGCTGGGACCAGCGCCTGCAAGAACTCACCGGCTACATGGCTGCCGGAACGACTAGCCCGCCACAAAAAGACAGACACCGAAGAAGAACGGGCCCTGGGCATTTGGCTGCACATCCAACGTATGAAGTACCGCCGCAACGAACTGGAGCTGGACAAAGAAACACAACTGAATACATTCCTTCCCGGCTGGCGTGACGGAAGGACGCGGGGCCGCCCACCCGGAGCCCGGAACGTCCGGCCTGGATAAGCGGCTCCGGCCGACCAACTGAAGGACTCGGACGAGGCACTGAAGTTCCTTGAAACGCATATGGGCATGCTGCCCGCCCGGCTGGAACAGATCCTGACCGGATTGCACGAGCACGACCAAAAAGCATCCGCCGACGCCATCTTGAGCCTAAAGGTCACTTCGGCGATGACCGGTGCCTTCAGCACTGAAGTCTGTTGCCTGGAACTGGAAATGCTCGTCCGAGAAAACCGGTTCGACCTGGCCGCGGTAACTGCCGAGCGCCTGGTCAGCGAGGTGACCGTCCTGTGCGATTTTGCACCGGATGTGATGCTGGAGGCGCGGCGGGCCCTCATCAACGAATAGGACATTGCAGCCTACGCCGACGCTGGCCTTGGCTCGGACCGAATGATCGCTAAGAGTCATCCGAATGTAGCCCGTATTCGGCGGTTGGCAAAATAGAGTACACACTACTCGGGCCTTCATTCCCCCCGCCCCGTAGCGTCGATTAAGTGCCCCTTCGGGGAGCGCTTCGTGGTATTTCGACTGTCAGGGGGACAGGTCATGGAGGCAGAGCTACTCGTTCGACCGGCAGGTCATCAGACTGGGGCCGGTGAAGGCGGCGGGACAGTGTGGTCCAGCGGCCAGTCACCGGCCCCGAAAGCCTCGGCAATAAGCCCGCCCACCCGGTCCGGGCTGCTGCTGGATCTGCGCGCCGACCGAGACGACGAATCGCTCCGCCTCCTAGCACGTGCTGCAGCGTCGGCCCTATCCGAGGCCGCCGGATGCGCCCTGGACGGCGCCGTGACTCTGGCCCGTCCCGGCCAGACACCCCTCTCTGCAGGGAGCGCCGACCAGGCAGAAGAGCTGGTCAAATGGGAAAGGGCCCACGGGGACGGTCCCGTGTCGCAGGCGTTGAGCGGGAGGTTGGCGATCATTGTCAACGATTACTCGCGCGATGCCCGGTGGCCCGGGTTCTGGGGACCTCTCCGGCACGCCGGCTACCGGTCGGTGGTGTCGGTGCCGCTGACCTTGGAACCGGGATGCCCGGCGGCGCTGACCATCCTCGCCGGCACGAGCCAAGTCTTCTCCCCGGGGGTGCTTGCCCGGGTCATGGCCTTCAGCAAGGCTGCCGCCAGCAGCCTACTTATGGCAGCCCAGGTCCGGGCCGCCATGGCCTCGGCCGATCATCTTCGCACTGCAATGAACAGCCGGACGTCCATCGACATCGCCTGCGGGGTCATCATGGGGCAGAACCGGTGCTCCTACGAGGAGGCCTTCAGCCTGCTCGCTAAG
Source organism: Arthrobacter sp. UYCo732 (assembly GCF_040547265.1). Lineage (NCBI taxonomy): Bacteria > Bacillati > Actinomycetota > Actinomycetes > Micrococcales > Micrococcaceae > Arthrobacter > Arthrobacter sp. UYCo732. The sequence goes on from NZ_JBEPPJ010000038.1 coordinate 3,918, forward strand.
GCCTCAAGCCACCGCAACGTCAAAGTCCGTCAGGTCGCCGAAACCGTCCTGGAGGCTCTGCCAGGCGGAGCACCGGCCACACATTTCCAGGGCTAACACCCGACCCTCCTGATGGAAGAAAACGGATGAAAGCCTCCGGACCAGCTCCCCTGCTTGACCCATCGGTGCTCGACAAGCTCCTCACCGACGTCGGCGACGACGAGAAAATCTGGAAGCTTTTCGTGCGGAACTTCATCGCAGCCCTGCCGCACAGGACTGACAAGGTCCGCGGGACCCTGACCAGCGGGGATCTGGCGGGCTCCCTGGATGCCGTCCTGAGTCTGAAGTCCTCCAGCCAGATGGTGGGCGCGGAGCGCCTGGCGGACCTTTCCGCCGACCTGGAGCGGTCGGTTCGCGTCGAAGCCCGTCACGCCGTACCCGGCAGTATTTTGCCACGGCTGGCACTGGCCCATCTCACCCCGATCATCAAGTGCGGCCGACAAACCACCAACCTGCTTGAAAAATACCTCCATGTCCAGGCCAGGAACCCCTGATCTGCCGGAGCTGCCGGTCGTAACCAGCCGACCGGCCATCGGCACTAAAGGACGCCTGTCGACAGACGATTCCCAGCGCCACCCGTGGGTAGACTCGAAAAACACCACTCGGCACAGCCATGAGCGAAGCACTCGTCCACATTGATGGATTCAAGATGGATTTCGGAGACAAGACGGTCATCCGGGACCTGTCCTTCGAGGTGGGCCGGGGTGAGACGTTCGGGTTCCTGGGCAGCAACGGGTCGGGGACTACCACGACGATCCGGGCGCTGCTGGGCATCTACCAGCCCACGGCCGGGATCCTGCACATCGATGGCAAGCCGTTCAAGCCTGAGGACACAGGCCGGCTCGGCTACCTTCCGGAGGAGCGCGGCCTGTACAAGAAGGAAAAGGTCATCGACATCATGGCCCGCCGCCAAGACCTGGTCCCTGGAGTACCTGGAACGGGTCGCCCTGGCGGACAAAGCCAACGTCCAGTTGGACAAGCTCTCCTGCGGCCAGCAGCAGAAGGTCCAGCTCGGCGTCACGATTATGAACCGAACCCGAGCTACAGATCCTGGACGAACCCAAGGGCTTCGACCCGGTCAACCGGCGCCTGCTGATGGACATCATCGCCGGCCAGAAAGCCAAGGGCGCGACCGTTGTCATGGTCACCCACCAAATGGAAGAAGTCGAACGCCTCTGTGACCGGGTGATCCTGCTCAAGAACGGCACCTCAGAGGCCTACGGAACCATCGACGAGGTCCAGAACGAGTTCTACGGCCTGATCATCCTGCTGGCCGGGCAGATGCTCGGCTCCACCCTGGAGGAGAAGGAGAACCGGGTCACCGAAATGATCCTGACGACTTTGAAGCCGACGACGCTGATTAGCGGCAAGGTCATCGCCCTGTTCGCGATCGGGCTGCTGCAGGTGGCGATCTTCACCGCCCCCATCGTCATCGGCTACCTGTTCTTCCGCGAACAGATCAACATCCCCGACTTCGACCTCTCCGCCCTCGTCTTCGAACCGGTCCCCATGATTATCGGCTTCCTGATCCTGCTCGGCGGGTTCGCCCTGTTCACCACCACCCTGGTCGCCATTGGCGCCGTCATGCCCACCGCCAAGGAGGCCGGAAACTTCATGGGCGTCATGATCGCCCTGATCTTCGTGCCGTTCTACGCGGTGTCCCTGATCTTCTCCAACCCGCAAGCCCTTATCGTGCAGGTCTTCACCTACTTCCCGTTCTCCGCCCCGGTCACGGCCATGATCCGGAACGGGCTCGGCTCCCTCAGCCTCCTCGAAGCAGCCATCCTCTACATCGGGGCGGTACTCATGTTCTCCCTCGCCGTCCGGCTCTTCCAGTACGGATCCATCTCCTACACCTCCAAGGTCAACAACAAGACGGCACTCAGCAACGGCCGCCGGGACCCCGGCCGGAAGCCTGACACGCTAACGCCGGCAGCACCCAGTAGACCCGCGATCGCATGCCCGGCATGATGAAGCCGTGACTGCTAATGAGACTGCAACCAGCGGAACCCCACGGCGGGCGACGACCGCCGATGCCCCAACTGTTGCCCGAATGCTGCACGATTTCAACACCGAATTTGCCACACCAACACCGGGGATCGAAACAATTGCCGCGCGGCTGACCTCCCTCTTGGCGGGGGACGACGTCGTCGTACTGCTTGTTGGCGAGCCGGCAACCGGAGTGGCAGTGATCAGCTTCCGGCTCAACGTCTGGTATCAAGGGCCCGTCGCGATAATCGACGAACTCTACGTCCGCCCCGGCCAACGCGGTCATCGCCTGGGCACCGCGCTCCTCGCCGCCGTATGCGACCTGGTGAAACGTCGAGGCGGTGAAATAATCGAAATTAACGTTGATGGCGAAGACACAGACGCACGCCGTTTCTATGAAGCCCGGGGTTTCAGCAACACCGAGCCAAGTCACACCGACCAACTCCTGTACTACTTTCGTCAGCTCTGAACCACCGCCTGAACGTGCCGCCAGCCCCCGACGAAGGAGGGGTAGACGGGCCGGCGCGGACACGTACAATCCGTCAGGACAGCAACCGGGAAATCATGCGCTGCCTCAAACGCTACGCGGCCCGGGAAATTTACCGCCAGATCACTAATCCCCAGGCAGCCCCCAACAACGCCGATCTCCGCCAAATGCGCACCACTGGGTTGCACGCTCGGGACCGCAGCCAGGGAACTCGGCCAATGGCCCTCCGAGATCTCGCTTTTGGAACGGAGGCTACTCCGAAATGACACCCTCGCCAGGAGCTACCGCCAATTGCTGACCGAGCAGCAGCCGAATATCGCGTGACGGTGTGACCGCAGCCTTTGCGAACGTCGCCTTACTAAGCTGAAGTTACGTTGGTCCTTTCCTCGTTTTCCTTCTGGATTCCGGGGGAAGGACCATTTTTGTACCGACATTTGTAGCCACTAAATTATTTTGAA
>NZ_JBEPPJ010000039.1:0-6769 GCF_040547265.1 Arthrobacter sp. UYCo732
CCCACGATTCTCCCAGCCGCCCCTACGAGGACATGGTTATTCTGTCGGCGTTTTAAGAATTAGGGCCTGTCATTTCTGACCCACGCACCTAGTTGAGAGTCCGCCCTTTCGGGGCGCCGTTCCCATGGGCCCAACCCCGTAAGCCTGGACTCCTAACGGCCATATCCTCTCGTTGATGAAATAGCGCGCCGAATCCGAGTCACCTACCGCTACGATTCACAATGCTGGGCCTCGACCAGCCCTGAACAGAGCGACCGTTCGTCTGGATAAAGGATAGTTTTATGAGACTGCGAAAGGCGGCGGCTACGGGCACGTAGGCGGGCCTTGAGTGTCCCTTAAGGTGGCTGCTACGCGGTTGCTGTCGACCTCGAACCGGGCCAGTAGCCGCATCAGGTCGCTGCGGTCCTCGGCGCTCCAGCCTTCCAGCAGCTCATCGATGAGGGAATTTCCCGAACGCTGCAGTGCCTCCCCTGCCCGCTGCCCGGCCTCGGTGAGCACGATCAGTGAGGCCCGCGAATCCATCGGGTCCCCGGAGCGACCAACGAGTCCGGCCTGTTGAAGGCGCGCGGTGATCTTTGAGATGTTGGAGGCTCCGGTGACCATCCGCTCGGCCAGCGCCGAGGGCCGCTGCGCACCGGAGTTGTTCAGAATGGTGAGCAGCGTCAGGCCCCCCGGGTCCAGCACCACACCCTCGCGCGCGGCGACCGCGGTGGTGAAGTCCGGTGCCGTCCATTGCGCCAAGATCCCGTTCAGGATCTCGATCAGGGCCGCGTTCTGCTCCGCTGCCGCCATGGCTAGGCCTCGGTTCCGCCGTCTACGCGCAGCACAACGCCGGTGATGAAGGCGGCCTGGTCTGAAAGCAGGAAGGCGGTGGCGTTGGCGATGTCCTCCGGCTGTCCCAGGCGCTTCATCGGGATTTCCGCGGCGTATCCGGCTTTGGCCTTGGCAGGCAGGGATGCCAGAGCAGCGGTTTCAATGGCCCCCGGCGCGACCGCGTTGACGCGGATGCCCAGTGCCGCGTTTTCCTTGGCAACGCTGCGGGTCAGGGAAACCACCCCGTGCTTTGCCGCTCCATAGGGAGTCAGTTGGGGTGTGGCGCTGATGCCTGCAAGCGAGGCGATGTTCACGATGGAACCTCGTCCCTGCTCCAGGAAGTGTGCGATCTGGGTCTGCATGGCCAGAAAGGTGCCTCGCAGGGTCACGTTGATGGTGCGGTCCCAGTCCGCGGCGGCGATCTCCTGCACGGGCTTAGGCATGGCCCCTACACCTGCGTTGTTCACGGCCATGTCCAAGCGGCCGAAGCTCTCGATTGCGAAGGGAACCAGGGCGTTGACCTCCTCCGCTTCGGCGACATTGGCATGTTTGTAGGCGGCGCGTCCGCCGGCGGCCTCGATGAGAGAAACGGTTTCGGCGCCGGCCTCGTCGTCGACGTCTGAGACGATGACCGAGGCACCATCGGCGGCCAGTCGAATGGCAATTGCACGGCCGATTCCGGCACCCGCTGCGGTGACAAGTGCTACTTGGTTCTCAAAAAGCATGGGAAAGATCTTCTCCTTAAAACATTTTACTGTCGTATGGACAGTATATGCCCGGGAGGTGGCCAGCGGAGCGCGGGCCCGGCAGCACGCCGTCGCTCCGCGGGCACGTTGCAATCGAGGCGCAAAGACCCTCGCGGACCGATGTTTCCCGAAGCAGCGCGCGGCTACCGGGTGACGGCGCACAGGGGCGGTGTTGGAGTTTTAGCCGGAGACGACCTCACGCCGGGATTCCCAGCGCCGTAGCAGCAACGCGACCACCACCGCCGCGGCAATTCCGATCACCGTGAAAATGACACGCTCAATGGTCAGCTCGAAACCGCGCCCGACGTCGCCGAGGGAGGCGAAGATCAACAGCATCGGTGTCAAGGCCATCGCCTGCATTAGGTAGGCCCCTCCCATGGAATACCAGACCAGGCAGAACAAGCACAGCACGGCGACAATGACAGCGCCCCACACCGGCAGGAACAACACGGCCAGCAGGGCCACCGCAGCCCCTAGTAACGTGCCAATAAGGCGCCCGTTCAGGGTCTCGCGGCGCTGGTCTGGCAGTGGCCGCAAGGCCATCAGTACGGTCACCGCGATCCAGTAACCATGGGGAATGTCATTGGACAGGCTCCAGAACATGACCGCGGCGCACAACAGGCCCACCGCCATACCGTGCTCCCAGGCAGTACGTTTTTCCACGGGAAGGGTCGGGGCCTGGAACTTCAGCAGGCGGGTGATGAAGGCACCCACCACGCCACCAGCAAGAATCCACAAGGCCGCGGACCACCAGCTGAGGTTGATAGGACCCGGGCCAAACAGAATCACCATGACCGGGGTCAGCGACAGCAGCCCGGCGGAGCGCTGGTTGGTGACCGAAAAAAGGACCGCAGAGATGAACATGAGCGCCGCGATGGCCCACGGCGTTGAACCGGCCAATGACGCCAACCCGCCAAGTGTGGCACCCAGGACCACCAGCAGCGCCGCCTGGGGCGGCCGACTTACGGGAGTAACCGCCATCCCCAAGCCCATGGCCAGGCCAAATCCCATGCTGGCCGACGGCCCTCCCAGCACGCTCACGATTGCGGAAGGAATCAGGATTGCCACCAAAAGCTTGAACGTTATCGGTAGGGTTCCCGGTTGAGGGCGGCTAAAAATCACCATTGTGTCATTACCTTTGCATGGGTCGGCGGGTAGCAGGAGCACCAACCCTCCGAAGACGGATTTGGTGAACAGACCGGCAGTAACAACCACCATACTGGTGCGAATCCCTCTCGATTCCACGACAGAACACTATTATTCTCATGGCACGAATCGCCCCGGCAATCCGTCCGGTCTGCTACACATGCAAGATGTGCGGGTTTGGCCCAGGACGCTGGCCGCGCATGTCCGCCCATTCACAATTGAACATGGCAGCTGCCGCGAGGGACCAGGCTGCCGGCCGAGCGCACGCTGAGCACGGCTCTTGGTGTCAGCCGGATGACCTTACGCCAGGCCATGGACGGTCTGGAAGACGCCGGCTACATCGACAAGGTCCAGGGCCGCGGCGGCGGCGGGGCATTCGTCGCCCACCCGTTGCCGACGGTGGACATTTCGGACTTGATGGGGCTGAGCAGGCAGCTGCTGCGCACCGCCGGCACCGCGTCCTCACGCCTGCTGGCAGCCGAAACCATGGCCGTCCCGCCGCACGTCGCGAAAGCCCTGGAACTGGCCCCCGGTAAGGAGGCCCACCGAATCCGCCGGATCCGGTTCGCCGACGATATCCCGGTTGTGCTGGAAGATTCATTTTTCCCGGCACACCGGTTTCCCGGCCTGCCGGAACGGGACCTGGCAGGCTCCCTCTACCGGCTCATGGAGCAGGACTATGACCTGGCCCCCGTCTCTGCCAGGGAAGAGCTCCTGCCCGTGCTGGTCACCGGAGCCAAGGCGGAGCTGCTCGGGATCGACCCGGCAGTTCCGATGCTGGAAATCTACCGCACCTCGTGGGCCGCCGCCGGTGAGCCCGTGGAATACTCCGAGGACATCTTCCGGACCGATCGGATGCGGCTGACCGTCGCCGGCCGCGTCCGGGAAGCCGTGCCGGTACCTTTGAAGACTAAAATCCGCTGTTAAACACTGCGTCTCCGCGAAAAACACTGCGTCTCCGCGAACGCCGGGTTCCCGATTACAGCAAGTATGCTCTGACGCTACTCGAACAAGGACCCCCATGCTTCGCAAGGGTGGAGCGGATGCGCTTCGGATCCTTTGCAGGCAGCGAACCGGTCACGCAGCACGCCGAAATCAACAGGGTCACCCGCCTCGGCGACGCCGATCTGCAGTAAAAACTCGTCGGGGAGTCCTTCTACCCGGGTCCCGTCAAAGGATCCTTTATCAAGACGCGGAGGACCGGCCCGTCCTCACTGGTCGAAGCCGAGATTGTGAATCGCAGAGCTATGTGGCGTGGTTCTCGTAGTGCTAAGTGGCGGGGTTTGCCGTTGAGGACCCTCCACCGGACACCGCTTTGGCTGGCTGGCTCAGTCGCCGGTGAACCTGTGTCTCACGGTTGTTATTGCCCGACGCCAACCTGGGGGATCTGCCCACCGGCGTATGGCGCGTGGCTATACAGAGAAGGACCCGGCATCTGGTTTACCCAGATGCCGGGTCCTTCTCAAGCATTCGCGTCAGGAGGCCGGGTTGACCGTCACCGGGACCTTGACGTCCAAGTGCCCCTGCGCTGCCGTGAACTCCGCACGGCCAGTCACGGTGCCAGCCTTCGCCGAGGCCGGCGCGGTCACGCGGACGGTCACGGTCGCAGACTGTCCGGCGGGGAGAGCCGGGACGTTCGCGTCTGTCGCGTTCCAGCCGACGGGCAGCGTCAGCGAGACAGTGCCGCGCGAGAAGGCGTGGTCATCGCGGTTCGTCACGGTGAAGGTGACATCGGCCGAACCGCCCGGTGCCACCGAAGCGGCGCCGGCCGAGAACGTTCCGCACAGCGGGCCGAGCCACCGGGCGTCGAACGTGTCGAACGTGATCGTGTTGTTCGCACCCTCATAGAGGACGCCGTACTGGCCGTTCCCGAGCGCGGTCACGGTCGAATAGCTGGTCGCCAGGCCCGGCGCGAAGGCGCGTGAGGTGCTCCAAGTCGCTCCGTTGTCGCACGAGTAGCGGATCGTTCCGTTGACGCGAGCAAACGGCGGATTGTCGGCGTTGGAGAAGAGGAGCTTCTGCGCGTCGGCCGAGCCCTCGGGCGCGTCCGGGAACATATGCGTGATCGAGGCGTTGTTGCGCGGATCGGTCAGCGTGTGGTCGTACGTAACGGGCCCGTAGGTCTCGCCGCCGTCGTGCGAGATCGCGATCCGGCGACCGCCGCCCCCCGCGTTGTCGCGCGAGTTGAGCATGACATCGCCGTTGGAGAGCTCGACGACCTTGTTCTCGTCCATCTTGGTCCCCACGGGCTGACCCATGTGCCAGCTCTTTCCGTGGTCGTCGGAGTAGACGCTGTATGCCTGGATCTGCTTCGAGCCGTCCATCTGGATGACGGTGCCCGCGAACTGCTGAATGAGGCGCCCCTTATGGGGCCCGTACTGGAGCTGGATGCCCTCACCGGAGGCCGCGAACTGGCCGACGACGCCGCCCACGTTCGCGGCGCCGTTGACGGTGCTGCCCACCGGCTTAACGACGCTCGTGATGAGGGGGCCAGCGAAGCCCGCGTACTTCGAGTTCGGGGCGTAGGACGACGGCGTCGGCAGCGTGGGCTGGTTCGCGGGGTCTGTGGACCACGTCTGACCGCCGTCGGTGGAGACGGAAACCTCGGAGCTGATGACATTGCGGTCGGCGTCGTCGTTGCCGAGCGTGCTCGCGCCGAAGCCCGCATCCTTCGAATAGACGTGGAAGTTGAAGATTGTGCCGGTTTCACGGTCCACGACGTAGCTCGGGTCGCTGAATCCGTAGCGGAGGACGCCGGGCGCCGTGACCTGGCCGCGGGCGACGAACATGGGCGCACCCCACGTCTTGCCGCCGTCGGTGCTGCGGCGCTGAATGATCGAGTTGGGCGACGGGGAGTCGCGACCGTCGGGGCGACCGTCGTAGGAGGCGAGCACGACGCCGTTGCCGAGGCTCGCAAGCCCGACGATCCGGTAGTACTTGCCGAGGACGGGGTCGATCCCGTTGTCGCCGTTAGACGCCAGGACCTGGCTGCTGAAGTGCCCGGCGGCGTCGTCATTGCCGGTGCCGGGCACGGCCTCGGCGGGTGCGGCACCCGCGCCGAGCATGACGGCGCCGAGCGCGACGGCGCCGAGCCTACCGAGCGTGGTACTCGGACGCCGTCGGGCGTACGACTGTTTAGAGGGGTTCATGTCTCTCCTTGAGATCTGCGATGTTGGACATCCCACAACATACCTGTGGCGGGGCTCACTGTCGAGAGGCCCGCTGAAAGAGGGCATGCTTGCGCGGGGCTAGAGCCAATACCGCTCAGTTACCGGCGGACCAGGCTGCGATCCCTGAGAAAGCGGCGGAAACCGCCACGATCGCCACAACTCCTTGCCGCTATTGCCAGCCTGAAAACCAGCATCCGATAACGGGTCCACCTCCTGGCCTAAGAACCACACGGGCAGCCCCTTCAGCGACCAGCACGACCCATCGGAGCCGTGGAACCCAACGCCCAACCAGCGACAACAGGTCCCACCAGCACGCCCAAACCCACAAAAATAAACCCGGAGCAGAATCAAGCCCCCACCCCGCGGCCCCCCGACCGTCATGAAAAATCGAGGCTAGTTGGACGAAGCGAGGTAGCGCGCTCTAGGGTCCTCCCCGCGACACGTCCCGCCGCAAAATGCCATAAAAAGCTGAGATCGTCTCGAAAACGAAGGATTTCAAGAACAGCTTGATTCGAGAATGGCGGTCCTTGCGGCAAGTGGCCGCACGTACCGTCATTCTGCCGGGTGTTCTGAGATACCGTTTGTCGCCTGGGAGTGGTTCGGTCCCTTCGTTGGCGGCTCTGCGTGGGTTGCCGGGGGTATCGGGTACTTTCGCATGGTCGTGCTTGGAGCGGCTTTGCTGGTCTGGGGAGTGGAGGCTATAGCGACCAGATCGCGGGCCGGTCCTGCCGGGGGTGTGGCGCCGGTGGCCCAGATCGCGGTCAGGGGCCGGCGCATCGGCGTCCCGGAAACGGGTATTGCTACCAGTCGATGCAGGAGAAGGTCATCGCGTACCGCCAAGGCAGCCAGGACCCCGGGGCCGGTGCCGGCCGCTATGGCTGTCCGGACGGCTGC
>NZ_JBEPPJ010000040.1:0-6158 GCF_040547265.1 Arthrobacter sp. UYCo732
GCCTCGAAGACTGGCCCATCATGCCCCGCCAAAACATCGGCTTCATGCTCGAACCCCACGGCTTCTTCGACCAAAACCCCACCCTCAACCTCCCCGCCACCATCGAAGCCAACACCACCACCAACGGGCAGTGCTGCACCACCGATAAATAACCGGCCCAGCTACAGAGAAGCCAAGAACCACGTGAACTAACGCTGGAAACGAACAACCCTTAAACAGGCGGTCCCCGGTGCTGTAACAAAGCACCGGGGACCGCCTGCACCTAACCCAAAACCTGTAGCGAGAGTGTGATCCGCGTGTTCAATATCCCCGCAATTACCTGGACCCTCACAGTCGTCCTCCTGCTCAGTGGAAGCTACCACCTCCTGCAGGCCACCAAGCCACACCAACTCACCGACCGGGTCAACAACACCCTCCATGCCGTCATGAACATCCTGATGGCCGGCATGCTTTGGAACCTCGCGCCCTCCACCATGCTCGCCCAAATCGCCGTTCTCAGCGGCGCAGCCCTCTGGTTCATCATCCAGGCCGTCGCCCGGCCCGAATTCAAAATACTCTGCGCAGGCAGGCAGGACCGCCTGAAATGCGTTTATCACAGCTTCAGCATGGCCGGCGCCGCCCTCATGATCACCATGATGACAAGCCACATCGCCACCGGTCCCGCAGACGCGAGTCCATTGCCCAACACCCACCACGCAATGGCCCACCCACCAACCGGCGCAAACCTCGATCACCTACCCAGCCTCGCCAGTCCGCTGACAATCATCTTCGCAACCGCGGCAGTGGTCTTCATGGCCCTCCTGCTGCGCGACCGCAAACCGGCAACCACAGCCCCCAGCAAAACAGCCTCAAAGCACTCCACCCGAGAACAACACAGCCTCGAAGCCGTCGGCGCCGCCATTATGGCCGTGATGTTCGCCACCATGGCCTAAGTGCTGATCCCCAATGAACCCTGCGGCCAACTCCTTCAGCGAGGCCGGCGAACACCTCATCGAAAAGACTTGCGACTCAAGCCTCGAACTCGGAGAGTGCTTCTTCTGCACCGGACCCGAGACGGATTGAGTACGCAACACGGCCTGGGGCCTTCCGTTTCGGTTAGCGGAAGGCCCCGGCACCAACCCATAGGCCAGGCCCGCCGTCGGGCGCTGCAAGCGTGTCCCAAGGATCTGTCATGTCGTGGTTAATCCTCATTCTTTCCGGGTCACTGGAGGCCGTCTGGGCTGCCGCCCTGCACCGGACCTTCCAGGCCGCCGGCAGGCGCCGCATCGCCCCAGCGCTCCTCTTCCTGGCGTCCGTCCTCGGCAGCATGGCCGGCCTCGCCTTGGCCATGCAGTCCATCCCCACCGGCACCGCGTACGCCGTCTGGGTAGGCGTCGGCGTGATACTGACTTCCACTTACGCGATGCTCACCAAAGCTGAACGCCCGACGGCGGCGCGCCTGCTGCTGCTGACCGGCATCGCCGCGTGCGTCGTCGGACTGAAGGTGGTGGCGTAATGAGCAAACGTTCCGTTGCGTGGCTGCTTCTGCTTGGTTCCGCCGTGCTGGAAGCCGTCTGGGCGACGGCACTGGGCCTGTCCAACGGCCTCACAGTTCTCCTCCCCACCGTGGTTTTCGCCGTGACAACAACCCTGAGCATGATCGGCCTGGGCGCCGCCATCTGCAGCATCCCACTGGGCACCGCCTACGCCGTCTGGGTAGGAATAGGCGCTGCCCTGACCGTCGGCTGGGCCATGGCCACCGGCGCCGAACCCTTCAGCCTGTTGAAGGTGCTGTTCATCGCCGGGATCGTTGGCTGCGCGGCCGGGCTGAAGTCCCTGCCGGCGGACGCCACGTCCGACGCGGATCGTTCCGACGCCAGAGTCCCCGCCTGAGGCTCAGCCTAATTCTCCCGCGTTGTTCAGACGCCGGCTTTCATGAGAAGGGCATCAACCATCATGAAAAACTGGGCACGGTGGTCGGTAGCCTTCGGGTCGGTCATGTATTGAATGGCAGCCCCGTCGTAAATCATGAGAAAGAGCCTCACCAGCGTAGGGAAATCTATGAGGCACTGGTCACCGCTGCTTTGGGCTGCGGTAGAGAATATGTTTCCCAGTTCCACTTCATAGGCGGGATAAATTTTCGCGGCCAGCGGGCTGACAGCGGCATTACGTGTTGCCCACAGAATCAGTTCGATCTCGGACAGGATGTTTGCGGGCTCTTCCTCAAGTGCCCGCCAGTAGCCTTCGGCTACCTGTTCCACAGCTTTGCGAAGTCCCAAACGAACCGAGGCGCCGCTGGAAAAACGGCTCAGGTTCTTGAACCAGGCCTCGGCGGCCGCGTCCATGAGCTCTTCTTTATTGCTGAAGCAATAATGAGCCGTAGCCAACGGAGCATTAGCCTCCTTGGCTATAGCCCGAATGGTCACGGACTGGACACCCTCACGACGCATCAGTTCGACTGTGGCTGCAATTAGCTGTTCTTTTCGATCTTCAGCGGATACCCGCATAGCTCACTCTCCAAGCTCCCGTTTCGGTCCGACAGGGACACTTCCCTAACCCTATTGCTTGGCTAGAGAAAATAGGTTCGGGATAAATGGTTTAGAACGATTGACTTGGACACGCGTCCATGTAAAAGTATTCACACCGGAGTGACCTGCATCACGGTGATGCGATGTCGCTTAGATTCATCAAATCATCTCGCCATGCAGAACCCACTGAAGAAACGGTGAAGACAATGGTCACAACCATCCCTCAGCCCCCGACACTGACGACGAAGACTGCGATCGATTTCTGGCCCGCGCAGGCCCTGGCTCCTATGAAGGACCAATGGCAGAGCCTCCGCTGCAGGTTCATCAACTCCCATCCTGATGGCCCGTGGCAGGACTTTATCCTTTCAGAGTGGGAACTGGAGGCCTGCGCGTGGGAGGACTTCCACCCCCACACCGAGACGAACTACGTGCTGGAAGGCGAACTCCACATCGAGAGTGGAGGAGAGACCGTCATCCTTAAGCCAGGTGACTCAGCCCGCGTAAATCCCGGACGCATGGGGAGGTACTGGGCACCCGTCTACGCGCGGATGGTCACCATCTACGGACCCAACCCCGAAGGAGCGGAATCGCATTCATTCCGGTACTACGAAGTCTGAGCCCTTGCATTAATCCAAGTGCGGTCAATTCCGGCAGTTGCCCATGACCACAAAACCAAGACCCTATATCGGCTGGCCAACCGGTCGATAACCCTCACGAAAGGGCAAAAAAATGACACACAAGACTACCGGCGTTTCCGCAACCCTCATCCGCGATGCGAAGAACGTTACGGAGCTGGACGATTGGGGCCCGTGTCCTGAAGCCACCGGACAGCAGATGGACACTCGCGGGAGCTACCTCTGGAAGGACGGGAACGGTGCCGAATCCGGCATCTGGGAATGCACCGCAGGACCCTCCCGTTGGGTACTCGAAACAAATGAATTTGTGCACGTTCTTTCAGGCTCGATGACAATTACCCCCGACGACGGCGAACCCCAGTTAGTTGGTCCCGGCGACGCGATCTTCATCCCTCGGGGCTGGAGCGGTAACTGGGAGCTTCACGAGACGCTGCGCAAGCTCTACGTGATCTTCTGACAGGTACCGTCCCGCTAAGGCCCTCCCGGAACTTTGCTGACTCGACACGTGGCTTGGGCTACACCGACATCACAAGCCCCCGTACCTCCTAAGACTACAGTCGCGTTTATGGTGTTTGTCCGCGGGCCTTGTAATGACGTGTCGGGCTCGGTGTTGGTGTTTTCGTCGCCAGGTTGAGTGTTTCAGGACGTGTTTCGGTGTGGTGGTGCGGTGCCAGACGAGGCGGACGAGCAGCCGCCTGATTTCGGGCAGTGAGAGCCGGATCAGTTCGCCGTCGGCGGCGGAAGGGCCCCTTTTTTGGAGCGGATCACGGTCAGGAAAGCCTGGGCGAACATGGAGAGGGTGATGTGCCGGTACCAGCCGGTGTATTGGCGGACCTGGTAGTGGTCCAGCCCTGTTTCGCCTTTGGAGGTTTGGAAGGTTTCCTCGATCGCCCAGCGGGCGCCGGCGATCCACACCAGTTCGGCGAGGGAGACCCGGTTGGGGCCGTGGCAGATGTAGTAGGCCAGGTCGGTGGGGTCTTTCAGGGAGCGGCGGGCCAGCAGCCAGTGTTTCCCGGTTTCGGCGGGTCCGTTGATGCGGATCCGCGCCCAGGAGTATCGACGCTCGCCCTTGGTTCCTGCCCCTGCGGTGCGGGTCCGCCAGGCATTGGAGCGCAGGGAACCGATGAGTTTATCCGCGCGCCATTGCTCGCCGATCCCTGCGGTGGGGCGATGATGTTTTGGTTCACGGGAACGGCCAGCACGTAGTGCAGACCTCGGGCTTCCAGGCGGCGGCGCAGCCCCGTGTGCTGTCCGTAGACAGCGTCCCCGGTGGCCCAGCGGGCAGGGATCCCGGCATCCAGGGCGCGGTCGATCATGTCCGCGGCGAGCACCGGTTTCGTGCCGAATTACCTGGTTTTGGGGATCCCGGCCCGGGTGCATCTTTCCCGGTCATTCGTCCAGGTTTTGGGCAGGTAGAGTTCCCGGTCCAGCAGGGTGCGCCCGGCCGGGGCGGAGTAGGTCAGGAACACCCCGATCTGGCAGTTCTCCACCCGCCCGGCAGTGCCTGAACACTGTCGTGCGACCCCCGGCCGATCCGGTGCCCTTCTTGAGGAATCCGGTCTCGTCGATGATCAGGATCCCTTCGGGATCGCCCAGGTGGCGGTTGAGGTAGGTGAACAGATCATCCCGCACAGCCTCCGGGTCCCAGTCAGTGGTCGAGAGCAGGCGTTGCATGCCATCCGGGGTGCCGTGCCCGGCCCGTTCAGACAGGGCCAGGAGTTTTTCCGTTCCTCATCCGAGAGCAGCCCGCGCACATACCCAACAGCATTCCGCCGCGGTTCGGACCGGACAAACCGCGGCCCAATAAGATCGCCGATTTCCTCCAGTCCTTCGGCCCACTCTTCTACCTCCGCCACACAAATATCATCACTCACCACCAACGATTAACAGGCCACGACCGGAAAGTCCGATTAGACCGCCAAGGTTCGCCCAAAATAAACGCGATTGTAGTACTAAGCTGCGAAGGGGCCGCAGACAGGTCGATCCTGGCCGAACCACGGGCACCTGGTAGCACGTGCAGCCCGTGTGGTTTCGTGGTGCGGATCCCCTGTGGTGAGTTTCACGTCGAGGCGTGCGGCCGGATTCCCGTGGTCAGCGCTGCCGTTTTGACGCCGGCAATGACGCCGGTGCCGCTGCCTCTGTGCCAGTCCGGGTAGTCGTTCCCGCATCGTCCAGGAATCACGTCCGGCAACCGGGAGCTAACCCTCCAGGGGGCAGCGAAGTTAAGGTCACCAGGATCCTGACGACCCAATTCAAGCAGCATGGCTTCAGATGCGCCCTATGACTTCTGGCTCGCTGGCATCCCAAACGATGTCCTGCGGAACCCCAGGCGGGTATGCCATCCGGGCGTCGACCGCTGCAGCGCGTTGTTACTGATTCAAAGGCCTGACGCCTCTCCCGCCACGCCCTCCTGCCACCCCGCCGGCAACGGAGCAACCCCCGCATCGTCAAACGCAAGATGTCAGGCTGGCCACTCAAACGAATACCCAAACCAGGCATTCGCGCCGCCTAAGTGAACGGTATTGGGGCTAATGGCGCATCTGGGTGGAAGCGACAAGAGGCCTGGTGTGGACCAAATCCCCGGGTTGAGTGTGCTCGTAGCGGCGAATCACCCGGCCGGTGGTCCGGCCCAGCCATGACAGCCAGGCCGGCCGCCACAGAACCCCGCGCACCGTGGAGGGGGAATCCCCAGCAGGAAGCCGGGCGGCCCACCGGGACGCGGCGGTCACCGCTACGTGGAGGTGCTCGGGATGGGCCTGACGTGGACGCGGAAAACGAACCCGGTGGGCGATAAGGGCGCCCACCGGGTTCGTTCTTGCCTACTGTTACTCCGTCGAGCGGCCGACCGTACTGCAGCCATCTCCACAGGTCCTACATGCGCTGGCTCGGCTTATGCGGGGGTACCGGTGGTCGGCGGTGCGGGCGGGGTGATGAGGGTGGGGTGGTCGTACTCGTTGGAGTAGGCGAGGAAGCCCAGGTGGGCTTCGTAACGGATCAGCACGTCCTCCATGATCTG
>NZ_JBEPPJ010000041.1:0-5822 GCF_040547265.1 Arthrobacter sp. UYCo732
TGTGTCTGTTGTTTGAGAACTCAATAGTGTGCCAAGTTTGTTGATACCAATTTATTGTATTGAATTGGTTGAATTTGCCGGGTCATGCCATCCTGTGGTGTGGTCTGGTTTTTACAGCTGGTTTCAAATTTTGCAGCTTTCTTCTTCCGTTATTTCCGGGGGTGTTGGTTGTTTCTGTTTTTGTTTTACTTCAACGGAGAGTTTGATCCTGGCTCAGGATGAACGCTGGCGGCGTGCTTAACACATGCAAGTCGAACGATGATCTCCAGCTTGCTGGGGGGATTAGTGGCGAACGGGTGAGTAACACGTGAGTAACCTGCCCTTAACTCTGGGATAAGCCTGGGAAACTGGGTCTAATACCGGATATGACTCCTCATCGCATGGTGGGGGGTGGAAAGCTTTTTGTGGTTTTGGATGGACTCGCGGCCTATCAGCTTGTTGGTGAGGTAATGGCTTACCAAGGCGACGACGGGTAGCCGGCCTGAGAGGGTGACCGGCCACACTGGGACTGAGACACGGCCCAGACTCCTACGGGAGGCAGCAGTGGGGAATATTGCACAATGGGCGGAAGCCTGATGCAGCGACGCCGCGTGAGGGATGACGGCCTTCGGGTTGTAAACCTCTTTCAGTAGGGAAGAAGCCGTAAGGTGACGGTACCTGCAGAAGAAGCGCCGGCTAACTACGTGCCAGCAGCCGCGGTAATACGTAGGGCGCAAGCGTTATCCGGAATTATTGGGCGTAAAGAGCTCGTAGGCGGTTTGTCGCGTCTGCCGTGAAAGTCCGGGGCTCAACTCCGGATCTGCGGTGGGTACGGGCAGACTAGAGTGATGTAGGGGAGACTGGAATTCCTGGTGTAGCGGTGAAATGCGCAGATATCAGGAGGAACACCGATGGCGAAGGCAGGTCTCTGGGCATTAACTGACGCTGAGGAGCGAAAGCATGGGGAGCGAACAGGATTAGATACCCTGGTAGTCCATGCCGTAAACGTTGGGCACTAGGTGTGGGGGACATTCCACGTTTTCCGCGCCGTAGCTAACGCATTAAGTGCCCCGCCTGGGGAGTACGGCCGCAAGGCTAAAACTCAAAGGAATTGACGGGGGCCCGCACAAGCGGCGGAGCATGCGGATTAATTCGATGCAACGCGAAGAACCTTACCAAGGCTTGACATGGACTGGAAATACCTGGAAACAGGTGCCCCGCTTGCGGTCGGTTCACAGGTGGTGCATGGTTGTCGTCAGCTCGTGTCGTGAGATGTTGGGTTAAGTCCCGCAACGAGCGCAACCCTCGTTCTATGTTGCCAGCGCGTTATGGCGGGGACTCATAGGAGACTGCCGGGGTCAACTCGGAGGAAGGTGGGGACGACGTCAAATCATCATGCCCCTTATGTCTTGGGCTTCACGCATGCTACAATGGCCGGTACAAAGGGTTGCGATACTGTGAGGTGGAGCTAATCCCAAAAAGCCGGTCTCAGTTCGGATTGGGGTCTGCAACTCGACCCCATGAAGTCGGAGTCGCTAGTAATCGCAGATCAGCAACGCTGCGGTGAATACGTTCCCGGGCCTTGTACACACCGCCCGTCAAGTCACGAAAGTTGGTAACACCCGAAGCCGGTGGCCTAACCCCTTGTGGGAGGGAGCTGTCGAAGGTGGGACTGGCGATTGGGACTAAGTCGTAACAAGGTAGCCGTACCGGAAGGTGCGGCTGGATCACCTCCTTTCTAAGGAGCACCTACGATCACCTTGCCCCGCGTTATGTGGGTGTGGAGGGGTTGTCAGGAGTATATGCCCGTTGCGCAGACGCTGGTTCTGCGGCGGGTGCTCACGGGTGGAATATCAGCGAATAGCGGCCGCAGGGTTTTTCTTCTTGTCTAGTACGGATGCTTTTGGGTGTCCTGGAACGGTGTGGGGAGGGGTTGTGCGGTTTAGTGTTTGGCACACTGTTGGGTCCTGAGGCAACAGGGCCGGGTGGGGATCATGGCCTTTGTGGTGGTGGTTTCTGGCCGGGTTTGTTTGTTTCTGGTTTCCTGGCTGCATCGATCATGCGTGTTTCGGCTCTTGCGGGCTGGGGTGTGTGGGGTGTGTGGCACGGGGTTGTTGTTTGAGAACTACATAGTGGACGCGAGCATCTTTTATAAGAAGCAATTTCCAAGAATATGAACCTGGATCTGTCCGGGCGTGCTGTTGCTGTGGCCTTTGTGGTTGTGGTGGTGGTGTCCGGGTGGTTTTTGTGGTTCTCTCGAAAATTTCTGAATTGATCTTTTGTGGTCAAGTTTTTAAGAGCACACGGTGGATGCCTTGGCATTAGGAGCCGAAGAAGGACGTAGGAATCTGCGATAAGCCTGGGGGAGTCGATAACCGGACTGTGATCCCAGGGTGTCCGAATGGGGAAACCCCGCCAGGGACGCGAGTTGCCTGGTGACCCGCATCTGAACACATAGGGTGCGTGGAGGGAACGCGGGGAAGTGAAACATCTCAGTACCCGCAGGAAGAGAAAACAATAGTGATTCCGTTAGTAGTGGCGAGCGAACGCGGATCAGGCTAAACCGTTCCATGTGTGATAGCCGGCGGGCGTTGCATGGTCGGGGTTGTGGGACTTTCCGTTCTGTCTCTGCCGGGACAGTGGGGTGTGATGTGCAGGCATAGGTGAACGGTCTTGAAAGGCCGGCCAGAGAGGGTGTGAGCCCCGTAACCGAAATGTTGTGTACCGCCTGGAGAGTATCCCAAGTAGCACGGGGCCCGAGAAATCCCGTGTGAATCTGTCAGGACCACCTGATAAGCCTAAATACTCCCTAATGACCGATAGCGGACCAGTACCGTGAGGGAAAGGTGAAAAGTACCCCGGGAGGGGAGTGAAACAGTACCTGAAACCGTGTGCTTACAATCCGTCGGAGCAACCGCACCTTGTGTGCATAGTAGTTGTGACGGCGTGCCTTTTGAAGAATGAGCCTGCGAGTTAGTGTTACGTCGCGAGGTTAACCCGTGTGGGGAAGCCGTAGCGAAAGCGAGTCTGAATAGGGCGTTGCAGTGGCGTGATCTAGACCCGAAGCGAAGTGATCTACCCATGGCCAGGTTGAAGCGACGGTAAGACGTCGTGGAGGACCGAACCCACTTCAGTTGAAAATGGAGGGGATGAGCTGTGGGTAGGGGTGAAAGGCCAATCAAACTTCGTGATAGCTGGTTCTCCCCGAAATGCATTTAGGTGCAGCGTTGCGTGTTTCTTACCGGAGGTAGAGCTACTGGATGGCTAATGGGCCCTACAAGGTTACTGACGTCAGCCAAACTCCGAATGCCGGTAAGTGAGAGCGCAGCAGTGAGACTGTGGGGGATAAGCTTCATAGTCGAGAGGGAAACAGCCCAGACCACCAACTAAGGCCCCTAAGCGTGTGCTAAGTGGGAAAGGATGTGGAGTTGCGAAGACAACCAGGAGGTTGGCTTAGAAGCAGCCATCCTTAAAAGAGTGCGTAATAGCTCACTGGTCAAGTGATTCCGCGCCGACAATGTAGCGGGGCTCAAGTACACCGCCGAAGTTGTGGATTTCAGATATTAGCTAAGCCCTTGTGGTTCAGGCGTCTGGAGTGGTAGGGGAGCGTCGTGTGGGCAGTGAAGTCGCGGTGTAAACCAGCGGTGGAGCCTACACGAGTGAGAATGCAGGCATGAGTAGCGAAAGACGGGTGAGAAACCCGTCCGCCGAATGATCAAGGGTTCCAGGGTCAAGCTAATCTGCCCTGGGTAAGTCGGGACCTAAGGCGAGGCCGACAGGCGTAGTCGATGGACAACGGGTTGATATTCCCGTACCGGCGAAAAACCGTCCATGTTGAACAGGGGATACTAACCGCCCGAGACCTGACCGCCCGCCCTTGTGGTGACGTGGTTTTTGGTGGAGCGCGGGACCTGATCCTGGGAGGCAAGCGTATTAACAGGTGTGACGCAGGAAGGTAGCCAAGCCGGGCGATGGTTGTCCCGGTCTAAGGATGTAGGGCGAACGGTAGGCAAATCCGCTGTTCATGATGCCTGAGATCTGATGGGACCCCCGTGAGGGGGGATTTGGTGATCCTATGCTGCCGAGAAAAGCATCGACGCGAGGTTTTAGCCGCCCGTACCCCAAACCGACACAGGTGATCAGGTAGAGAATACTAAGGCGATCGAGAGAATTATGGTTAAGGAACTCGGCAAAATGCCCCCGTAACTTCGGGAGAAGGGGGGCCCCAACCTTGAACACCACACGCTGGTGGGAGGGGATCGGGGCCGCAGAGACCAGGGGGAAGCGACTGTTTACTAAAAACACAGGTCCGTGCGAAGTCGCAAGACGATGTATACGGACTGACTCCTGCCCGGTGCTGGAAGGTTAAGAGGACCGGTTAGCCGTTCGCGGCGAAGCTGAGAATTTAAGCCCCAGTAAACGGCGGTGGTAACTATAACCATCCTAAGGTAGCGAAATTCCTTGTCGGGTAAGTTCCGACCTGCACGAATGGAGTAACGACTTCCCCGCTGTCTCAACCATAAACTCGGCGAAATTGCAGTACGAGTAAAGATGCTCGTTACGCGCAGCAGGACGGAAAGACCCCGAGACCTTTACTATAGTTTGGTATTGGTGTTCGGAGTGGCTTGTGTAGGATAGGTGGGAGACGTTGAAGCCCGGACGCCAGTTCGGGTGGAGTCATCGTTGAAATACCACTCTGGTCACTTTGGACATCTAACTTCGGCCCGTAATCCGGGTCAGGGACAGTGCCTGATGGGTAGTTTAACTGGGGCGGTTGCCTCCTAAAAAGTAACGGAGGCGCCCAAAGGTTCCCTCAGCCTGGTTGGCAATCAGGTGTCGAGTGTAAGTGCACAAGGGAGCTTGACTGTGAGAGAGACATCTCGAGCAGGGACGAAAGTCGGGACTAGTGATCCGGCGGTACATTGTGGAATGGCCGTCGCTCAACGGATAAAAGGTACCTCGGGGATAACAGGCTGATCTTGCCCAAGAGTCCATATCGACGGCATGGTTTGGCACCTCGATGTCGGCTCGTCGCATCCTGGGGCTGGAGTAGGTCCCAAGGGTTGGGCTGTTCGCCCATTAAAGCGGTACGCGAGCTGGGTTTAGAACGTCGTGAGACAGTTCGGTCCCTATCCGCTGCGCGCGCAGGAAATTTGAGAAGGGCTGTCCTTAGTACGAGAGGACCGGGACGGACGAACCTCTGGTGTGTCAGTTGTACTGCCAAGTGCACCGCTGATTAGCTACGTTCGGATGGGATAACCGCTGAAAGCATCTAAGCGGGAAGCTCGCTTCGAGATGAGATTTCCATACACCTTGTGTGTGAGAGGCCCCCAGCCAGACCACTGGGTTGATAGGCCGGATGTGGAAGCGAGGACTAACGACTCGTGAAGCTGACCGGTACTAATAGGCCGATAACTTACACCACACACTCTCTTCGTGAACAGAACTTCAAAAGCTGTTCACACCAGCAGAGAGTACAAAGATAACAAGACTGCTTGCGTCCACTATGTGGTTCCCAAACAACAAAACCATTTGTTGCAGGGAACAAAAACACAACAAAATAACAACACCACACCTCCCCCACCAGGGGAGGAAGTTGTAACCACAAGATTTCCCACCCCCACGACCAACAGTGTCCAGGCGGGTGTGGAGCAAGGGTTACGGCGGTCATAGCGTGGGGGAAACGCCCGGTCCCATTCCGAACCCGGAAGCTAAGACCCACAGCGCCGATGGTACTGCACCCGGGAGGGTGTGGGAGAGTAGGTCACCGCCGGAACACTATTACCGGTCGAGAGCCCCCGAACACCACGTGTCCGGGGGCTCTCCCACGTTAACCACCCACC
>NZ_JBEPPJ010000042.1:0-5405 GCF_040547265.1 Arthrobacter sp. UYCo732
TCTTCGAAACAATTCAGTAAATGAATTCTTTTGTTTCGTTTTTCTTCGCTGCGATGTTTATACTTTAGTTGATTCAGGTTTACTTTGCAAATCCCAGTTATTTTCCGGATATTCACTCAATAAGCTGAATCCACCCAGCAAAAATCGAAACTTTCCATCGATCGCGCTTCGCACATGATGAATAGCTTCTCATTTGAAGGGGGTTTTGTCGCCACTCAGCGGCGGCGACTCAGAAAACAATACACCCACCCAGCCCCCACCGCAAATCAACCCCCCGCAGCGCCCACCCACCCCAAAATCCCTAAACCACGCGAAACCCACGGTCCAAACACGGAATCTAATCAACATTCCCCGGATACCAGTTCCTATGTAGTGGCTCACATCCCGGGCCCTTGCGATGCGCCAACCTGGCTTCAGCTCCCGGCTCGAAAGCCACGGCAGCCCGGGCGGCACGTCCGCACGCACCCATCAAGGTTCCTGGCATGCCAACTCTCCAGCGCCCGCATCAACGATTACTCGGTCACCCCTATGACAAGCGTTTCCGCCGCCGCCTCCTCCTTGGCAAGGCACCCATGTCGAACAGAGTCCGCCGGCGCCCTGGAGCGTCCGGCGCCCAAGGCATCAAGCGACTACTCTTTGGTATCCGAAATGATGTGCCAGGTACGGTCGAGGGCGGCGCGGCCGGAGCCAAGGATGAGACGGCGCGTCAACAACCGTCCGGAACCCTTCAAGGCGCCGGCATGGTTGCTCGCATTGACGCAGGCTCATTAACACCGGTCAATGCTTGACTTGACCATTGAGTCAGATAGGTCGGTTTACCCATTAGCGCCGGGGACTACGCTCATTCCGTCACAGGGGTCACCATGAAACCCGCCGCACTCGAGAACATGGACACCCTCGGCGCTGCATCGGTGAGCGCCCGCAAGCTGGCGGACCTGGCCGCCGTTGTCTTGGGAAGGCCAAGTGTAGGCCTCCTTTCGGCCAGCGCCGCGGAAATCACGTTTCCCATGTTCAACATAACAACGGGAGGCCTTTGGCGCGTCACCGGAACTGCCAGGATCTGATCCGACGGCAGCATCACCTCCGTCCCCTTCAGCATGGTGATCGAACATAACCAGTCCAACTCACCGCACACGGTGACGCCAGCCCACAAACCCTCCTGATCGAACCAACTCAGGACGTCCGGGCGGCTCAACTAACTTCGCCGTCATTGACTGGGGCCTCTACGGGAGCGCGTGCCCAGGTTTCGACCTCGGCCAACTGCTGGCTGGGTAGGTTAACCAAGGCACCATGGACGGGAAATGTCCCTACCGCGTGGAACCGCTATGCCGAGCCGCCTACTGCGAGGAACTGGCCGAATCCGGCGCCGATGTCCCGGAAACGACGGTGCTGCGCGGTCACCCAGCGTCCATGGCACTCTTTACCGGGCTCCCGGCGGTAGCCACCCAGCGCTTGGCAGAGCCCGACTCGGAAGAACGCCGTGCCGTTGGGGAGATACATGGGAAAGTTCACACGCCCGCGGCGACGCGCTCTCGCTGGATGCCACTTTGGCAGCTTGATTTGAGTCCACCTTGTTGTGCTGGTTCGGCAGTTTCTTGGTTTGTGCGAGGCTGTAGGAGTCGGTGCCGGTTTCGATGATGGGGCCTGTGAAGGTGAGTCGGGCGCCGATCGCGGCGCAAAGCCTGGCGTCGGTGAAGATTTCGTCCGGCTCGGGATAAATACTGATCCCGTGACGGCAGGTCGTTGGCCGACGGTGCGCGTTTCGGAGTGCCGTCCTCTCTGGCTACTTGGCGCTCAAGGCACCTACTGCTTCCTCGAGTAGGCGAACCGGGTTTTCTGGAATCTTCTTCGAAGACCGCCCGTTCGTCCATGTTGTAAAACCGTCGTCTGTCCAGCGTGGAACCACATGGAAATGGAGGTGCGGCTTGGACTGTTCAGCCCTGGCCGCTTGCGTTCAACAGATTGACGCCGGTCGCCTAACGCGGTGCGCATTGCCAGCGCGACCTTCTGAACCAGCGCCTTCGTGGCGTTCAACGAGACCAAACCCGCCTTCTGCACCCCTGCCGACTGCGCTGTCGGAATCACAGGGTGTGTCCGGGCACGAGCAAGCTCGCCGGCAGCGGGAGAAACGCGGTACCATGCTCTGCCCTGCGGCCCGTCAGGATTTCGGGCGGCTTCCCATACTCCATTGGATGGTGTGGACCTGCTCTGGAGCCTGCGGGGCCGGCCAGCAGATGAGCAGGTACTCCTCAGTGTTGGGATCGTGGGCGATGCTGTTCATCTCGGCGAGGCGGTTCCGGGCGAGGCACCGTATCCGGTACCATCCCGGTCCGTGTTCGGTGAGTTCCTGGAGCCCGGGGAAGTCGTACGCTATTGCGTCGACATTCAGCTTGCCGTGGGGTGCGTGGACCGAGACGTCGGCCCCCTCGTCCCAGCCTTCCATCGACAGCACCGGCTCCGCTTCGGCGGTCTTGACCCGCACGGTGACCTTTCCCATATCGGTGCCGCTGATGACCACCGCGCCAGTATTGAGGGGGCAGATCAGGCCGTTGCCCTCCTCGAGGTCGCGCGGCATCGGGATCGTTTCGTCCTGGTAGTCGACCAGATAGTAGAGATGGTAGTTGACGGTGACCGGGCCGATGGTCTGCATGGACGTTCAGGGCCACCTAGTTGATGATCGACACGTACATGGAGTCCCGGGCCAGGATCCACTGGCCGGTGTACACGCCCACCAGTGTACCGCCAGCAGAATAGTTCTCTGTGGCGGAGATCATGCACCGGCTGTAGCCGCTCGAGCCGGTTGCCGGCGGATCAAGGAAAACGCAGTTCGGGAATGAACGTGCAACACCGCCAGATGCCGCACCCTCAGAGGTGGACGCGAACGGGTATTCGTCGCACAAAAGATTGGGTATTGACGGTGCGCTACCGCAGGCAATGGTCCTGTTTGCGTTCGTGACTGCCGGATCGGTTGTCCGGTGGATCGGGTCGTACGGGTTTCCGCCGTGAAGTCCGGAAGTGATCGCCTCGCTGACATGCGTCGTGAAGGTCGGCAATGCACTCCTGGAGTACTCCACGACGCCGGGGACGAACCAGATGGCGCACCCGGCTTTGGGATATCTGCCGCCCGTAGCGTTGTCGCAGCGCAACGAGAAGTCGTACCCGCTCGTCGACGAGAACACCCCGTTGAGGGTTGCGGCAATAGTCGAGTTCGTTGACAGGTAATAGATCGATCCGGAGAGGGTGCCTGTGGGACCGTAGGCCCCCTACGGCCTCCCGCCAATCATTCAAGGTGTTCGGAGCATCGGGAATCGAGGCGGGTGTCTGGGTGACACAGCTCCCGCTGCATAAACCTGAACCGGACAGGGTCATGCCGCTGACGTTTCCCTGTATCTGGTATACGCTGAACCCGAACTGGTGGCCGACGCTTGGAATATCGAGGATATCGATCTCGCAGGAATGCACCCGCGACGCCATCCTGGTCCCGATGGGTGCCTGCTTGCATCAGTCCGGAATCGGCAGCACCGACGGGGAACTGCTGGCCGTGTACGTTCCCGGCAGTGGGGGCGCCGAGCTGGCCGGCACAGGCACACTGCACGCTTGAGACCCCGCAACGATAGGCGAGCATACGGGGCCCGTGGCCACCTGGTTGACAGGAAATGCATTCACCTTTGCCGTTTGCGCGGCCGCGTGAGCTGCGAGAGTCGCCAAATCATCCGCGGCATACGCCTTCGTCGCTGCGGACGGAATCAGCGCGCTGAGGAAAAGCCCAGCTACCGCAACGAAATAGAATGTTCGGCGCGAGCGTAGCTTTGGACACAGAAATATTCCCATGGTGCGACTTTTGGGCAAGGATCCTTTCATGAAGAACTCCCCCACTGCTCGCGGAATACCTGGACGGCGGACCACTTCGAATGTGATCAGATACTCACATTGAGAAGAGTTTCAGATCTTCATACGGAATGGAATGGTTTTCCGCGAAAATATTGATGCGGTCTAAATCTGGTGCCGGAATTGGGACAAACCTGTCGCCTTCGGCGCCGACCACACAATCAGGGAGCGCGTCGCTTGTCGGGATCGACGGGGCCGGACCCACCCCGGCGTGCTCCGCTCCGCACCCACTCCCAGAGCAGCCGTGATTCCGGCAATAACGTCGCCGGCTTCCATGACCCGGTGCAGGAGCAGCACGTCAATCAGTTCGCGGGTCGCGTCAGCGTAACCGTCTGTTTACGCGCTGCCGCCCAGAGCGCGTCATTACCCGGAGTGAATACCCCGGTCTCCCGGGCCTGGGCCAACGCACTGGAACCGAGCAACGCACCTGACTTTATCCTGAGCACCTCAAGATAATGATCCAGTTGAACGCATTGCCCGCCCCTGGCCACGGTCCTGGGTTGGGCGGCGATCATGGTTCTGCCCTCGAAGATCCGCACCTCCGTAGCACGCAGGGACACCCGGACTTTCCGGTTGATTCCTGGCTCGCACTGGAAGGTATCGACTCCATAGTGGGATTTGAACAGCACCCAGCGCTCGTTCTCGACCCGCTGTCGGGCCGGCCCCGTAAACAACCTTCGTCACTGCGGAAGTGAGGTTGTCATCGCGGATTTGCCTTGCCGGCACACCGCCCAAGGCATTGAACGCTTCGATATGGCCTTCCAGGAAAGCCTCCTGCCCGCAGGTCGGGTAAACGCGGTGGACCGATTTTCCAGAGGGGGACAGGCGGAAAGCGAACATGTAACACCGGGTGCGTTTCCCGTCGGTGTCGACCCAGAACTCACCGAAATCGACCTCGGCCTCCGCGCCCGGGGCGTGTTCCTGCGGGATGAATACCTCAACAGGCGCGTTCCCGGACTCGACAGCGATATCGGCGCGGCGGGCCTTCACATACTGGCGCACCGTGGAATACGAGATCACAGCTTTGTGCTCATTAACCAGGCGGTCAAAGACACGCTGGACGGTATTGCGTTGCTTCCGCGGAGCGTCCAGATCAGCCAGGAGCATCGCATCAATTACGACTCTGAGCTGCCCCAGCTTCGACGCCGTACGGGCAGCAACCCTTCGTGCTGGAGGTTCAGCAGCCGCCAACGCCTGACTTGCCTTCCACTGTTGGGAAAAACACTTCGATGGAATCAACGGTGGGGTGGGCTCAACTGAAACTGCGATTCATCTCCCGGCGAGCCGCGAAGTGGGCCCCATCCAAACTGCAAAACCGGTCACCACTCAAGCTGCCATAATGCGCCGTCGGGAACGTTGGGCGGAGGTGCGGCCGGTGTGCCGGCGCGGCCCGGCTGCGAGAGCGTCCCGTGGGTTTTGGGTGTGGTTGTGTGGGTGGGTGGTTAACGTGGGAGAGCCCCCGGACACGTGGTGTTCGGGGGCTCTCGACCGGTAATAGTGTTCCGGCGGTGACCTAC
>NZ_JBEPPJ010000043.1:0-3062 GCF_040547265.1 Arthrobacter sp. UYCo732
GCGTCCGGCGCCCAAGGCATCAAGCGACTACTCTTTGGTATCCGAAATGATGTGCCAGGTACGGTCGAGGGCGGCGCGGCCGGAGCCAAGGATGACGATAGGTTTTCCCTCGTACCGTGGAGGTAACGCTCTAAGGAGCTTCGGCGGTGGCCACACGACGGAAGTATGACGAGGAGTGCAAAGCCGGTGCGGTGCGGATCGTGGCCGAGACGCACAAACCGGTCGCTCGCGTCGCGCATGAGCTGGGGATCAACGACGGGACGCTGGGTCACTGGTGCTCAGGACCGACGTCGACGCGACGGCGGAAACGGTGCGTTGGGTGAGAGCGAGCGGACGGAGCGGGCCGGTTGCGGAAAGAGAACGCGGAGCTGGCAATGCAGCGTGATGTCCTCAAGCGTTCCGTGGCCCTCTGGGTCCAGGAGGCGATGGGCCGGTAAGCATCGCCTCGTTCATCGCCAGGCACAGGGCCGGGCATGGCGTTCCGCATGCGACGGCATGCCGTGCGTTGCAGGTCAGCCAGGCGTGGTTTTATACGTGGCGTCGCGGGGATCCCTCGCCCCGGCATGCCCGCCGTGAGATGTTGGCGACGGAGATCAAGCGGTGGGTCGCTTCCCATCGTGATAAGTACGGTTCGCCGCGGATCACGGCGGATCTGGCTGAGGCGGGCTGGAAGGTGAGCCTGAACACGGTCGCGGCGTTGATGGGCGAGCAAGAGCTGGTGCCCCGCGCCGGGCACAGCCGCCGGTTAACGACCAGGCAGGGCAACGGGCGGTGGCGGGCACCGGATCTGATCGGACGCGATTTCGCAGCGGTCAGGGTGAACGAAAAATGGTATGGGGACGGCACCGAGATCCATACCGATGAGGGCAAACTGCTTCTGGACAGTGTGTTGGATATGGGCTCCAGGCGGATCGTGGGATTCGGGTTGTCCGAGCATCACGATGCGCAGTTGGCGTATCCGGCTCTGGCGATGGCGGTCGCCGTCCGTGGTGGCAGGGACACGATCACCGGGTGATCATGCACACCGATCAGGACAGCGAATTCACCGCCGGTGATTTCAGGAGTGCCTGCATTCGATGCGGAATGAAACAGTCGATGGACCAGCCCGGGTCAACGTTGGATAACGCCGTCACCGAGTCCTGGAACTCGACTCTCGAGTTCGAGTTGCGCTGTCGAACACTTCGTCAGGAGGGCGCAGGCCCGGACGGCGATGGCGGCATGGATCGATGAGTACAACACGGCCCGATGCCACTCGGCGCTGCAGATGACCTCGGCGCTGGCCTGGGAGCTCGCCCACCTTGAGCATCAACAGGAAGCGGCGTGAACCTAAAACGATGCCAGGAGGGCCGGCTGCGCCGCCCACTGTTTTCCCCGTTGCTTCCGGTCCGTGCCGGTGGTGGCCGCCGATCGTACGGGGCCGCGGTAACGGGCAGGCCAACGCCTGCCCGGACGCAACGCCGGCCACCACCCAGTACCGGAAGCAACAGAATCACAAGAGTCAAAGTCTGCACGGTTTCAGGTGAGTGACAGGGCCTGGCATAAACGGCCGTCCGGAACTCTTCAAGGCGCCGGCAAAGCTGGTCGCAATATGTGGCGGGCCATTGACTCCGGTCAATGCTTGACTTGACCATTGAGTCAGATGAGTCGGTTCAGTGATTAGCGCCGGGGACCACGGTCATTCCGTCACAGCGGTTACCATGAAGCCCGCCGCACTCGAGAACATGGACACCCTCGGCGCCGCATCGGTGAGCGCCCGCAAGCTGGCGGACCTAGCCGCCGTCGTCTTGGGAAGGCCAAGCGCAGACCTCGTTTCGGCCAGCGCCGCGCAAATCACGTTTCCCATGTTCAGCATCACCTCCGTCCCCTTCAGCGTGGTGATCAAACTTAGCCAATCCCCCCTGCTGTGGAACGGAATCGCACAGGTCCCGCCAGCTTTCAGGGCAGACCTGGCACACCATTACCGGTGGCGTACGGAAGCGGAGGTGTATGCGTCGGGACTGGCCGATGCCATGCCACACGGCGGCCGGCTACCCACGCTCTACAGCATTGAGGAATTGGACGAACAACGCATAGCCATCTGGATGGAAGACGTGACTGAAGAAGGCGGCGACGGTTGGTCAGACGCACGGTTCCGCAATGCGGCAGCGCGGCTTGGCCGGTTTGCCGGCAGCGCGGCGGTGGAAGAAATCATCGCCCTCCCCCAGCTCACCGCACACGGTGACGCCAGCCCATAAAACCACCTGATCGAAACCAACTCCGGACGTCCGGGCGGCTCAACTAACTTCGCCGTCATTGACTGGGGCCTCTACGGGAGCGCGTGCCCAGGTTTCGACCTCGGCCAACTGCTGGCTGGGTAGGTTAACCAAGGCACCATGGACGGGAAATGTCCCTACCGCGTGGAACCGCTATGCAGGGCCCCCTACTGCGAGGGACTGGCCGAATCCGGCGCCAATGTCGCGGAAACGACGGTCCTGGGCGGGCACGCAGCGTCCATGGCACTCTTTGCCGGCCTCCAGGCGGTAGCCACCCAGCGCTTGGCAGAGCCCGACTCGGAAGAACTACGGGCATTCGTAGCCAGCCGCGTACAAATGGCCCGATTCATCCTGGACCTCATGGCGTCCTCGAACTGATGCGTTCCAACCACCAACGCACATCCGTTGCCGGTGCGGCGATGACCGGGTCTTCGCCACACCATGGACCACCATGCCCGGCTGCGAGCAGTTCCTACGGCGCACCGCCATCGAGCCCCTCCCACCCGCATCCTGACGATCGCGCGGACAACGGCTGCTTCCAAAGGATTCTCAGCCGTGCCGTTGGGGAGATACATGGGAAGGCTCACGTCCCCGCGGCGACGCTCTCTCGCTTGATGCTGGTTTCGGCCGTTGGGAACGTTGGGCGGCGGTGCGGCCGGTGTGCCGGCGCGGCCCGGCTGCGAGAGCGTCCCGTGGGTTTTGGGGGTGGTTGTGTGGTGGGTGGTTAACGTGGGAGAGCCCCCGGACACGTGGTGTTCGGGGGCTCTCGACCGGTAATAGTGTTCCGGCGGTGACCTACTCTCCCACACC
>NZ_JBEPPJ010000044.1:0-2758 GCF_040547265.1 Arthrobacter sp. UYCo732
TGACTGTGGTAAGCCATATTTTCCCCCAAAAGACGGGCATTTCGTGTTTAAAACGCCGGACCCGATCCCAACCTCATCGGTGGATCAAGGCTAAGACAGGACGGCTTCCCCTCCATCGCGTCCATAAGCGCAAAGGTCTGTTTATGCCGCCATGGTGGCAAACATCAGGGCCATGACAGCAGCGCCCAGGGCTTCGTGCCCGTGTTCGGCGCGGAAGGAGTGTCTTGGCGCCGCATGGTCGCGGGCAGCGGGTTTTGCTACCCTGCCACGCAGCAGAAGGATAAGGAACACCACTGCCGCGGCTGCGAAGAATACCGTCAGTGGCATGGCCAGGTCAGATGCTTGAACTAACCCCGGTGGGGCCGTGCTTGGGGCTGCCGGTGCTCCTGAGTGGTGGGCGTGCGAGGATGACGCTGCCGGAGCAATTTCGTGCCCGATGGTGGCGGCATGACCCATCATCCCAATCATGAGAGCCGCGCCGGCCATGGTGAGGCTGTGATAAACGCATTTCAGCCGGCCTTGGCTGCCGGCACAGAGTATTTTGAACGCCGGCCGGGCGACCGCCTGAATCACAAACCACAGTGAAGCGCCGGCAAGAACTGCGATCTGGGCCAGCATGGTTGACGGCACAAGGTTCCACAGCATGGCAGCCATCAGGACGTTCATGAGGGCATGGAGGCTTTTATTGGCCTGGTCCGTGAGATGGCGGGACCTCGCCGCCTGAAGAAGGTAACGGCATGCTCCAAGCAGCAAGACAGCCGTGAGAGTCCAGGTAACTGCGGGGACATTAAACACGCGAATCACGCTCTACTTCGATGTGGGTCAAGTGGATCGGCCCCGGTGCGACTGTCAACAGCACCGGGGCCCGCGTTCTGGGAATGCTCGAACTCCAACTCCAGGTCTGGAGGCGTAGATGCCGGGTTTTTAGGTGAGGTCCAGGACCTCGTCCCGGTCATGGGCGTAGTGATCTGAAGAGGGAGCAGCAGCTGCCTTGGTTTTTGCCCGTTTCGTCTCATGCTGCGAATACAGCCAGATGGGTATGTAGATTCCCAGCACGCCAAACGCCACCCAGGTGGGAGCCCAACCGATTTCCAGACCGTTGAGGTACACGACGCCGATAACACACAACGGCACATTGAATAGGCCAAAGACCAGGCCAACATGCCTCCAACGTTTGGGCGCCTTGAAGGGCCTCTCCACATCGGCAAAGGCCGGGTCATTCTTAGATTTGACATAAGAAAACAGGGTCAGACCATGGGCTATCGTGTAGCCAATCGCCGACGCACCAAGGACCGCCGAGGCGTCTCCCATGGAAATCAGCGCAAAGTTAAAGGCAGCGATGATCAGCAAGGCAACAAACGGAGTTCCGTGACTGTTAGTGTGACCACAGAATTTAGGAAGGTTGCCTTCTATCGCCATGGAGTGCATTGCGCGGGAAGAACCCAGATAAGCCGTTTGAATGATCAGGACCATAGCGGCCATCAACAAGATGATGGTGATCATGGAACCGGCTTGGCCGAAAACAGCCTCGGCGACTGGAATCAACGGCGACACGGGTTCTGCCAATACACCCTCAACACCCAGAACGCCTATCACTGAAGATTGCAGCATGACAAACAAGAACAAGCAGATGATGCCGCAGGCAAACAGAGCCTTAGGGGCATCTTTGGACGGGTTTTTGTACTCAGGTCCGTACATGGCTGCCGTTTCCCAGGCACAGGCACTCCAATGCGCAATTCCAAAGACGCCAAATAGAATCAGGATATGATGCAGGTCCCAAGCCCAGTCACTCGGCCACCAACTGCCGGTGATATTGGATAGATCGACGTGTCCGGTAGCAAAAGGGGCCACGGCCAAGATAACCAGCGGTATCAGAGATATAGCCGCCAGAACATAACCCAGAATGGCGCCTTCCTTCAGGCCGAACCAATTGACCACGAACAATGCCGAGAAAATAACACCACCGGCCATCAACGACAGTTGATACTCAGTGAACGTTTCACCCAGAACCGGAAAAAGCCCATGGAGGTAACCGCCGACCAAAATGGAAAAGATCGCCAGGATCGGGTTCCAGCCAAACCAATAGCTCCAAGCGGTGAAACCACCGAGCAGCTTGCCCTTGTCGTACTTGCCTTTGTAGTTCTCAGTGCGGAAGACGTGCTGCGCAAACCCCGGCACACCAGAAACCTTGGGAAAGGTGGTGGCCATTTCAGCGTACGCGGTGTTCTGCATGAAACCCTGAAGGACCGATAATCCCCAGATCAAAATAGCTGCACCAGACACATACATCGGGAGATACCCCAACGACGGCAGAATCAGCAAGGGCACCCCCAATGCAATTGCCATACCCTGTTTCCAGTCGATCGACCTTTTCAGGTGATCGACATCATCCAAACGTTTTTCACTCATAACATCTCCTTTGATGGATTGAACGTCGTGTGATCTTTACTGCCTGAACGCCTCTGGCGGCCGGCGAGTATGGGACGGACCCTGATGCGCGAACGTCAAAGCACGTTGGAAGGTCCGAGAGGATTCGCCCTAGTGGCGAGGCGAGTCCGCGGGAGCGCCGTGACGAATCACCGCGCTCCCGCGGACTCAGTTATGGACTGTTAGTCGGTGGTGCAGCACTGTCCGTTGGTTGTTTCTTCCCGGTTTTCGTTGGTGGGGAGGTTGAGGGTGGGGTTTTGGTCGAAGAAGCCGTGGGGTTCGAGCATGAAGCCGATGTTTTGGCGGGGCATGATGGGCCAGTCTTCGAGGC
>NZ_JBEPPJ010000045.1:0-2294 GCF_040547265.1 Arthrobacter sp. UYCo732
CACCGCCGGAACACTATTACCGGTCGAGAGCCCCCGAACACCACGTGTCCGGGGGCTCTCCCACGTTAACCACCCACCCACACAACCACCCCCAATCGGCCCTTCGCATTTAGGCATGCTTAGGGCTGGCTGAGACCAGCGCGGTGTGGCGTAGTCGGTTGCTGTGCGGCGTCGTGCGGGGGGAATGAGGTCAGGGCCTCTTTGAATTGGTAGCGACCAAGCAAACCAATACTCAAAAGAGACCCTGACATGAATAACTCTATGTCTTGTTCCGGTGGCCGCTGGTGCTCGCGCGCCGATGCTCTGCTTGGAGTGGAGGGCATCCACATCAGCTCCGTTACGGCATCCACGGCGGCCCTGGTTCGGCGGGTCGAAACGGGGGAAGACGTCACGGGCTGCCCGGACCGCGGTGTCGTCGCGATCGGCCACGGCCGCCGCCAGATTCGGCTCCACGACATTCCCTGTTTCGGCCGCCCGGTGCGGCTGCTGTGGGCCAAGCGGATCTGGCGGTGCCCGGACTCGGGCTGTCACAGGACAGCGTTCACCTAGGAACACCCGCTGGCAGGGCCGCGGGCGAAACTCACCGCCCGGGCAGTGGCCTGGGCGACCTACGCGCTGGCCCGGTTCGACACCTCAGTCTCGGCAATGGCACACCAACTCGGGGTCTCCTGGCACGCCGTCTGGGACGTCATCCAGGCGGAGGCCACCAGACGCATCGGAAGCACGGACCGGCTGGCCGGCGTGAACGGGCTCGGCGTCGACGAGCATGTCTGGTCCCACACCGGTCCGCCCTGAAGCGGCATGGTCACCGGCATCGCGGACCACACCCGTGACGCTAATGGCATTGTCCATGCACGGCTCCTTGACCTCGTGCCGGGACGGTCCGGGAAGGCCTATGCCGACTGGCTCAAAGACCGCGGCGAGGAATTCACTGCCGGGATCGACCGCTGCGTTGGACCCGTTCCGCGGCTACGCCAACGCGATCTAGGGACGAATTGCCCGAAGCCATCACCGTCCTAGACGCGTTCCACGTCGTCATACTCGGATCCGCAATGGTCGATGAGGTCCGCCGCCGGGTCCAGCAGGACACCCTCGGGCACCGGGGCCGTAAGGTAGATCCGCTCTACGGGATCCGCCGGACCCCTGCAGATCGGAGCCGAGCACCTCACCGACAAACAGGGCGCCCGGCTCGATGCGAAACTCATCGCCGGATACCCCGATCACGCAGTGACCCTGGCCTGGCAGTGCTACCAAAAAATCCGCAACGTCTACCACGCCCGACCGGAACGGGGCCGGGAACTCGTCACCGAAGTGATCG
Source organism: Arthrobacter sp. UYCo732 (assembly GCF_040547265.1). Taxonomy (NCBI): domain Bacteria; kingdom Bacillati; phylum Actinomycetota; class Actinomycetes; order Micrococcales; family Micrococcaceae; genus Arthrobacter; species Arthrobacter sp. UYCo732. The sequence continues at coordinate 1,319 of NZ_JBEPPJ010000045.1, forward strand.
ACTCGTTCCCGACGTGCCCGATCCCTGAAGTGGCACGTCTTGGCCGCACACTCAAACAATGGAAGAGCGCGATCCTCGCCTACTTCGACACCAACGGCGCCGCCAACGGGCCCACCGAAGTCGGCATAACTCAGACCTCGGCATAAGCAATCAACGGCGTCATCGAAACCACCCGCAGGATCGCCCGCGGCTTCCGCAACTGCACCAACTACAGAATCGGATGCCTACTCGCGGCCGGCGGTCACCGCCCCTACCGGCCCAAATCAACCGACCATGCCTAACGGCGAAAGGCCCCTAAAACCCACACACGGACCACGCCGCCACCCTGCAAACCAGGCGAACCCACCCCAGCCGCCCCGCACCGCCGTGGAACATTCCCGACACCGCGAGAGCGTCCTGAGAAAACCTGCAGCCACCGCGAGAGCGTCTGCCGCGAATGTGAACTTTCCCACGACAACGATCTGTGGGGCAGATCCATGTCATGCGCCGGTTGGCTCTCGCTTAGAATTGACTGAGATGTACGGACTTCGAAGCGCTTGATTTCGGGTTGCGTAGGATAACGAAGCACGGAACGAGCGACTGCGATTGCGCCAGTGGTCGGCTCATAACAGGAGGAATCCCCACATGGCTGAGCATAACGGCGGCAATCGCGGCGGCAACGACCGCGGACCTTTCCGTGGTAACAACAATTCCGGCGGTGAACCGCGGGGATTCCGGTCCCGGGACGACCGGAGTTCCGATGTGCCGAAGCGCACCCCTGGGTCCGGTAGCGGCGATCGCAAATCTTTTGGTGAGCGGAAGCCGTTCGGTGAGCGTGACAACAAGCCTTATGGTGACCGTCCGCGTCGTGAAGGCGATGGCGAGCGTCGCAGCTTCGGTGGTGGTGAGCGGAAGCCGTTCGGTGAGCGTGACAACAAGCCTTATGGTGACCGTCCGCGTCGTGAAGGCGATGGCGAGCGTCGCAGCTTCGGTGGTG
>NZ_JBEPPJ010000046.1:0-1998 GCF_040547265.1 Arthrobacter sp. UYCo732
GCCATCCAGTTCCTCAATGGCCACACGCAACGGCAGGTCCCCTCGGTGACTCCGAATCACCATGAACATGGTGGGCAACTTCGTTGCCCACCATGGTCGCTCTCCAACCGCCTGGTCCGTTTAGTGTCCGCCTTATGAGCTCTGGCGGCGGGTCTAGACGCCAGCCTTGGTCAGAAGTGCATCAACCATCATAAAGAACAAGGCGCGGGGATCAGTGGCAGTCGGGTCTGTCATGTACTGGATGGCCGCTCCGTCGTAGATCATCAGGAAGGCCCGCACCAACGAAGGGATGGCGAGGTTGCACTGGTCACTATTGCTTTGCGCCGCGGAGGAGAAGATGTTCCCCAACTCCACTTCGTAGGCTGGATAAATTTTGGTGGCCAGTGGGCTGACATCGGCGTTGCGTGTTGCCCAAAGAATTAGTTCGATTTCAGCAAGTATGTTTGCGGGCTCTTCCTCCAGTGCCCGCCAGTAGCCCTCAGCTACGTGTTCCACCGCCTTTCGAAGTCCTAGGTGGACCGGGACGTCGCTGGAAAAGCGGCTCAAGTTCTTGAACCAAGCCTCGGCGGCCACGTCCATGAGCTCCCCTTTATTGCGGAAGCAATAATGTGCCGCTGCCAACGGGGCATTGGCCGCCTTGGCAATAGCCCTAATGGTCACCGACTGAACACCCTCACGACGCATGAGTTCAACAGTCGCTGCAGTCAATTGTTCTCTTCGGTCTTCGGCGGATACCCGCATAACTCACTCTCCAGTCCCTGTTCCCGGCCGGACAGGGACACTTCCTCAAGACTATGGCTTGAGCCCAGAAAAGGCCCACGATCTTCGTCGCGAACCATTGACTCGAACGTTCGTTCGTGTCAATGCGTGCACACTGCAGTGACCCGCATCACCCTGATGCAAAGTTCCTTAGATTCCACAGGGTATTCAGAAGCAGATTCCCTATTGAAGAAACGGTGAAAAGAATGGCCACAACCACCCCTCAGGCCCCGGCACTGACGACGGGCGAAGCGATCGATTTTTGGCCAGCGAAGTCCCTGGAACCCATGCAGGACAAATGGCAGGCATTGCGCTGCAGGTTCATAACTTCTCTTCCCGTAGGCCCATGGAACGACTTCATACTCTCCGAGTGGGAACTGGACGCATGCGCCTGGGAGGACTTCCACCCCCACACCGAGACGAACTTCGTCCTGGAGGGCGAACTTCATATCCAGAGCGAAGGCGAGACTGTCATCCTGAAGCGGGGGGATTCGGCACGCGTAAACCCTGGACGAGCCGGCCGTTACTGGGCACCCGTCTACGCGCGGATGGTCACCATTTACGGACCCAACCCCGAAGGCCTGGAGTCACACTCCTTTAAGTACACCAAACTCTGAGCCCTGACATCTCCACCGCAAGCCATCGAGGACACGCCGGTCCGCTGCGAGAAGCGACTGACGGCCGAACACGAAAGGCAAAATAAGGGACTGCCCCGGTGACTGCGTCAGAAAAGCCTTTCAAAGGGCTGATCGCTTCTGGATGGCACACAGCCTCGTTGATGATGCGCATCTTCGTATCCTCCTACTGGAATGAAGATGCGAGCCTGGGCGGACCGGGGGCAGACGAGCTTCGTTGGCTAAGTCCTGTGCGGCCAGGTGACATGCTGTCAGCCAAGATCACCGTCGTGGAGGCCCGAAAATCGCGATCCAAGCCCGACCGCGGCATAGTCACTATCTCCATCGAGATGTCCCGAAACGACGGGGACATAGTTATGACGATGAAAACCACGGCGATGCTGCGTAGCCGGTTGTCCTAGCCGACCTCACACATGCAGACAGGGCAAGGAGCGGATGCGCTGCTTTCGAAGATGTGAACGAATTCCGCGACGGCTCTCCATTCGAACCCTTGTTCATTGGCCAGCCTGAGCCTTGATCCACCGATCCGGGGTTGGTCTTGATGGATTTCGGTGTCGGCCGCGGATTCTGGTTTCGGGCGTGGCAGATCACCGGCCTCGCTGCC
>NZ_JBEPPJ010000047.1:0-1907 GCF_040547265.1 Arthrobacter sp. UYCo732
GGGGAGGTTGAGGGTGGGGTTTTGGTCGAAGAAGCCGTGGGGTTCGAGCATGAAGCCGATGTTTTGGCGGGGCATGATGGGCCAGTCTTCGAGGCGGACGACGTGGTGCATGCCGAAGGTGTACCAGACGACGAGGTCCTGGTCGACGATGTTCCGGTCGGCTTGGGTCCAGATGTGCAGGCCGTCGTCGGCGCCGGTGGCCTGGTTGGGGAATTCGCCGGCGGCGAAGCGTTCGGTGCGGTCGTAGGCGGTGACCCAGAGGTTGTTGCGGGCGAACTGGGCGCGTTTGGACACGTAGGATTCGTCGCCGGCGGCGAGTTGGATGCCGTTGGTGGGGATCAGGCGGTAGGCGACGGGTTCGTTGACCAGGTTCTTGCTGTCGCGGTTGGCGATTTTCCAGAAGCGGTGCTTGGAGGAGTCGGTTTTGCGGATGGCGGCCTGTTCGGTTTCCAGGAGCCGGTCCACGGCCATGAAGGCGGTGTGGGTGGGGTTGTGTTCGGGGATTTCCATGTCGACTTCGTAGACGGCGTTGGTGGGTCCGTCGATTTCGAAGTCCATGCGGACGTTGAACATGTGCTGGTGGATGGGGGCGTAGAGGCCGTCGTTGTTCAGGGTCTGGCCGTAGGGGCTGTTCTCGCCGGGTTTCTGGCCGGCGGTGGAGAGGATGCCGGTGGCTTTGACGAGGAACTCGATGCTGCCGTCGAGGAAGAGGTGCCAGTAGAAGGCGTATTCGTAGTTCGCGACGGTGGCGATGAAGGAGATGACGAGTTTGCGGCTGCGTCGGGTTTCGGCGGTGCCTTCGCGGAAGTCGAAGTGCTTCCAGAGGATGGAGTCGTCTTCCTCGTGCATGCAGATGGCGTTTTCGATGGTGAAGGGGTTGCCGTGGCTGTCGGCGGTGTGGCCGTCGAAGTATTTGATTTCGCCGAGGCAGTCGCAGCCGAGGGTGAGGGAGTTGGCCATGTTGCCGATGTTGTATTCGCCGGAGTCGAAGGCGTTCTTTTTGGCCTGGACGGGGGCGGTGTCGCCGTACGGGACGACCATTTCGGAGAGTGAGGCCCGGTTGATGACGGGGCGTTCGACGCCCTTGTTGCGGAATTTCAGCTGGTGCAGGACCAGGCCTTCGCGGGGGGTGAAGCCGACGCGGAAGGACCAGTCGGCCCACTGGACGTGGTTGCCGGTGACGGTGTATGACGCGCCTTCGGGCTGGGTGATGGAGATGGGCTTGAGGTCGGTGCGGGCTTCGCCGACGTACTTGGGCAGGTAGTTCCCGCTCGCGGACGGGACCGGGATGGCCTGGTCGTCCTCGACCTTGACGACCTCGCCGGAGTTCAGGTCAACGATGACGATGAAGTTCTCGATCGGGTGGGCGTAGGGGCTGTCGTCGGCTTCTTCGCGGACGAAGACCAGGGCGCGCATCAGGCGCCGGCCCTGGTCGTCTTCGCCGAAGTAGCCCACGGACCAGGGTTCGAAGCAGACCAGGGACATGTCGGTGATCCCGCGTTTGGCCAGGGCGGCCTGGACCTCGGGGTTTTGCCGGCAGCTCTCTTCGCCTTCGGCGAATTCGTCGAGCATGAACGGGGGCTGGACGTTGGCGGGGAGCTGTGTCCATTTCGAGACGATGCCCGAGTCGAGGTCCACGATCGCTTCGTAGGAGCGTGCCTCGGCACGGTTGACCAGGACCGCGTCGGCCTCACGGACGGTCGCGGCGCCGGTCCGGAGCAGTTCCTTCTCCGGTTCGCGCAGTTCAATGCTGATGAAGCGGAAGGATTCGGCCGCGGCAGGGCCGTCCTTCAGGATCGCGGCGGCCCGGGAAATCTCCTCACGGGAGAGCGGATCGAGCGGGTGTGCTACCCCGACCTCGGTGTGGATTTCAGTGTTGAGAGTCATGGTTTTCTCCTTGGTTCTTT
>NZ_JBEPPJ010000048.1:0-1882 GCF_040547265.1 Arthrobacter sp. UYCo732
TCCCCAGGCGTGCCGGCGTCAACATTTTTTGACGCTCAGTCGCCGGCGGCGAGGTCTCCCACGACGGCAGAAAAACGCTCATGCGCGGCTTGCTTGGTCATGCCCAGTTGACGGCCGATTGCGGCCCAGCTGGCGCCCTCGAAGCGAGCCTGCTTCACGAGTGGCCCGAGCGAGGCTTGCATCTCCAAAATGCGCATCTGCTGCTGGCCCAAATCTTCGAGTGTGCTGCGGTTCTTTTCCATAACGTCAAGATTACCTGACGCCCGGGAAAACGTCAAGGAATCCTGACGCCCAGTTTCCAGCGCCGAGATATGGCACAGAGAACAAGCCCAGCGTTCCGGGCGTTCTGGCGGGGGCTGTACGGCGGTCCGTCCGTCCGTGCTCGGCGCTCCGCACCTTGCGCGCGGTTCGGGCGGCCCCGGTCGTGCAGGCCGGACAGAGACGGCGGAAAAACGGGGGCTGCGGTTCGCCTGGTCAAAATGTCCGAGGCGCATGGGAGGCTGTTCCAGTCGCCAACCGACACGCAAAAGAGACCCGCTCAGGCTGCAATCTGGGCGGGTCTTTCGCTTGCCACACGCTGGGCTACTGCTTTTCAGCCATTGACGGCACACTCAGAGCGCGCACAGCCGGACGGGGTGCCGTCTAGTCACCGGGCCGAGTCCAAGCCGTCACAGGCGCTCTGGGGGCTTCCAGCCGTCCCCCACGGCGGCGATTACCACAGTCACCAACGGCGGTTCTCACCAAACGTCTAGTCCGCTATCTGCTGCACGGCGTAGCCCTGATCCGCCAGCAGCGCGAGGAAGCCCAACAACGTCGCCTGGTCAATCCACTCCGAGATTCCGCGCACCTCAGAGAGTGGCCGGTCGTTGCACCGGAGCATGCCGCGCGCTGACTTGATCCGACGCCGCCGCGTGTCCGGGTCTTTTTCAGCCCGAGCATCTGCGATCCGCCATGCCCTGACCATCCGGCGATAGCGGAAGTACGCCCCGCGAGGAACATCAAAGCGCATCGGCTCATCGACCGGCCAAACGCCCTGATGGCCCCACAGACGGCCTGTCTTCTCCCAGCCGGAGGGTTTACCCGCGCGCTGGTAGTGAGCGGCTCCACGGGCTGCATGCTTGCTCAGGTACTGGAGCCAGCCTGACGGCCCGGTAATCGGCAGAAGGTATTGGGCGCTGTGTGTAGCGCCGTAAGGCTCGCAGACCTCGACCCAGTGCTGCACCAGGTCGAATTTCTCCCGGGCCGTCAGTTCCCGCTCGAAATAGAGCGCCATATGGATGTGCGGAACCCCTCGCCGCTGCCACTCGATGACCCAATGAGTCCTTGACGTAAACATGCGGGCCGTGCGGTCAAAGAAGGTGCGGCGGACGCGGTGGAAAGCGTCGGAAGTTTCGGGGCAGTCACGCAGCGTGAGGGTAAGCGCGTAGCCGAAGCCGTCCAATCGATCGACATCGACGGAGTAAAGCCACTTCGTATGGCGGCGGACAGTCTCCTTGGTCCAACCCTTCACGACCCCGCGTTTAGCGCGTTCGTGGTCAGAAACTCCCCCATTGGGGATGTGGGCCGTAGACCCGTTTTGGTACGCTGAAATTGTCGGCAAAAGATTCCCCTGTGAAGGTTAGAAGTTGTCGGCCATAGCCCCGGAGATTGCAGCCTCGCGGGGCTCTTTCTTGCCCTGTTGCAGCAGGAAGAAAAGAAAGCCCTTACAGGGCTGAAAATACCCTTGCGAGTTGATATGTACCTACTAATCAAGAGCGGGCCCCGCCCGTGTCGCTGTGGCCGGCCATTCCCCAGGCGTGCCGGCGTCAACATTTTTTGACGCTCAGTCGCCGGCGGCGAGGTCTCCCACGACGGCAGAAAAACGCTCATGCGCGGCTTGCTT
>NZ_JBEPPJ010000049.1:0-1838 GCF_040547265.1 Arthrobacter sp. UYCo732
AGACCAGCAAAGCCGCTCCAAGCACGACCATGCGAAAGTACCCGATACCCCCGGCAACCCACGCAGAGCCGCCAACGAAGGGACCGAACCACTCCTAGGCGACAAACGGTATCTTATAACCGCCATTCCGAGCTGAGATTTAATTGCCAATCAGCACGAAGAGTCCGAGCTATTGGGGCGTTCTATGGCATAAAATCGGGCCGTGGAACAGCTGGGCATCAGCTATAGTTTGCGGGATTGCCGCGCCATGGCGGTCAGGCCACATAGCATCGTGTCGTGGCTGAGCAAGCCGGGTGAGTCTTTCCGCCCGGTCCGCCCACATCCACTGAGTACCTGTGGCCGAAATGAAAGGTCTCCCTATGAAGGAGCTCATCCCCTTTTCCTTGGTGCTGGGCGCTGTTGTGTTGTCTGGCTCCGGATGTTCTGCCGCCACCCCTGGCCCGGGCGCAGCCGTTCCGACCCCGAGCACCTCATCGGCCGCGGCGGCTGCTCCCGCCACAGGCTGGGAGCTGGAGACCAAGGGCGGCGCCGAACGGATCAAAGCAGCCGGCCTGCCGGTCCTCAACATGGAAGGGGCAGCTGAGCACTTTCACGCGCATTTGGATGTTTTCGTGGACGGCAAGCCTGTCACTGTCCCCGCGGACATCGGCTTCAGCTTCACCGCGACCGGGCAGCCGAACGGCATCTCGGCATTGCACACCCATGACGAGTCGGGCATCATCCACGTTGAGGCGCCGGTCGCCGGGGACACCTATACACTTGGCCAGCTTCTGACGGAATGGGGCGTCCTGGACGGCACCAGCAAGCCAGGGACCGCGCATTCAGGCGCATCGGACTGGTCGGTTACCGTGAACGGCGCGAAGCGGGACGGGCCCGCCCAAGGTGTCGTCCTGAAAGCCCACGACGAGATCGTACTGTTCCACGGGATGGCGCCGGACCCGCTCCCCACGGCGTTCAAGTTCCCGGCTGACCTGTAGGCACTGGACCGTTCCCCCTGCTCCGAGCCACCCATGACGGTTCCCCCACGAGAGGATTCAGAACCGCCATATAGAGCTGCGATTTAAGCGCCATTCTGAACGAACAGTCACACCCACACCATTCCGCGAAAATTAGAGCAATGCCGCCCGCAGCGGTCGCCGGGTCGACGAGACGCCTCGTATCCCTAGGGTTGCGATACGGCAGTATGGAAGCAGATCTTCAGCTCGATGAGTTTGCCGAGAGCTAAAGGGCAACGTTCTGCCCACCGAACCCGAATTAGTTGCTCACAGCGGCTGCTACCGGCGCAGCGCGCTCGGTAGTCACGACGTCGAGCATCAATTCCGGATCCGCATCGTCGAGGTTCTTCATCGGCGGGATGATTCCCTTCCGGATCGTCAGGGCGGCAATGATGGCTTCAACCGCGCCCGCGCCTCCGACGAGGTGTCCGATTGAGGCCTTCGGGGCGGTGACGGGTATTTGTTCGCCGAAGACGGCTCGGATGGCAGCGGCCCCGCTTCGATCGCCGACTGTGGTTCCGGTTGCGGGCAGTTGATGTGATCGACGTCACTGGGTTGAATTTTGCAACGACGGACGGCCAATGTCATGGCGAGGATTTGCCCGGTGCCGGTAGGGTCGGGTGCAGTGATGTGGTGGGCATCTGAGGAGATGCCGAATCCCGTGATGTGGGCGATGATCGGAGCGCGCCGAGCCGCTGCGTGCCGTTCTGATTCCAGCCCGGGACCGGGGGTCTGCCCCTTCATATTGTCTAGGTGCGTGGGTCGGTAATTGTTTGAGGGTTCCTCAGGTTTGAGCCGTAACGGCCCGAGGCCGGTTTCCTTGTCTTGGAAAGGGGCCGGCCT
>NZ_JBEPPJ010000050.1:0-1764 GCF_040547265.1 Arthrobacter sp. UYCo732
CTGAAGTTACGTTGGTCCTTTCCTCGTTTTCCTTCTGGATTCCGGGGGAAGGACCATTTTTGTACCGACATTTGTAGCCACTAAATTATTTTGAATATCTCTTCACTTTGACCGCGGTGAAGCGTATTGTCGGGGTATGACCAAGGCAGCGCCTGCCATGCATGTAGCCGTGAATACTTCCCGCCGGACGAACAAGTCCGGGGTGGAGGTCGAGTACCGCTCAGTGCTGCTGCGCCGCTCCTTCCGGGAGGACGGGAAGGTCAAACACGAAACCCTCGCCAACCTCTCGGCGCTGCCGGCTCCAGCCATTGACACGCTGAAGGCGTCGTTGGCGGGCAAGACGATGGTGGAGGCCGGAGTGGCGTTGCAGATCACCCGCTCCCTGCCTCACGGCCATATCGAAGCCGTGTACGCCATGGCCCGAGGACTCGGGTTCGAGGCGATGGTGGGTCCGGCGTGCCGGGAACGGGATCTGGTCATGGCGTTGCTGGCCGCACGGATCTGCGCGCCGTCCTCGAAGCTGGCGACCCTGTCCTGGTTCGCCGACTCTACCCTCGGGGCTGACCTGGGGCCGGTGAGCACCGATGACCTGTACCGGGCCATGGACTGGCTCGGCACCCGCCAAGCACAGATTGAAAAAGCCTTGGTCCTCACCTATCTGCGCCCGGAGGCGAACCCGGAGAAACTGGCCCTGTTTGATCTTTCCTCCTCGTGGGTGACCGGCACCCACAACCCCCTGGCCGCGCATGGCTATTCCCGGGACAAAAAGCGCGGGGTGGAGCAGATTGAGTACGGGATGCTGGCCACCCGTGCCGGGATCCCCGTCGCGGTCCGCGTGTTACCGGGGAACACGGCGGATCCGACCGCTTTCATTGCCATCGCTAAGGAAATCCAGGCCCTCGCCGGGGTGGAAGACATGGTCATGGTCGGGGACCGGGGCATGATCACCTCCGCCCGCATCCAGGACCTGAAAAACACCGCCCTGGGCTGGGTCAGCGCCCTGCGCAACACCGCCATCCAGGCCCTCGCCGAGGACCAGGGCCCCTTGCAAATGAGCCTGTTCGATCAGCAGAACCTCGCCGAAATCAGCCACCCGGACTACCCGGGGGAACGGCTGATCGCCTGCTACAACCCCGCCCTGGCTTCCCTGCGCAAACGCAAGCGCGAAGAGCTCCTTGACGTGACCGAAGAACGGTTGAAAACCATCCAGAAAGCCGTGACCGCGGGCCGGCTCAAGGACGCCGGGAAGACCGGGCTCAGAGTCGGGAAAACCCTGGGGAAGAACAATATGGCCAAGCACTTCACCCTCACCATCACCGACACCACCCTGGCCTGGGAACGGAACCCGGAAACCATCGCCAGGGAAGCCGATCTGGATGGGATCTATGTCATCCGCACCAGCGTCAACGAGGACACCATGGGCGCCGCCGAGACGGTCCGGGTTTACAAGTCCCTGGCGAACGTGGAAAAGATTTTCAAAACCCTCAAATCCCGGGACCTGCACATCCGCCCGATCTACCACCACACCGAGGAACGCACCCGCGCCCACGTGTTCCTCTGCATGCTCGCCGGGCACCTGACCTGGCACCTGCGTCAGGCCCTCACACCCCTGACCTTCACCGACGAAGACCGGCCCGTCCCCGAGGAGCCCGTCGCCTCCGTGCACCGCTCCACCGCCGCCGCACGGAAGGCCAGCACCCGCACCCTGGACGACGGCACCCCGGCGCGCTCCTACCAAGCCCTTCTCCGCCACCTCGGCACCAG
>NZ_JBEPPJ010000051.1:0-1555 GCF_040547265.1 Arthrobacter sp. UYCo732
CGGAATTTGTCAAGGTGAATGAGGCCAGTGGGAGTTAGGCTGCTGCTTTTGTGTCGGTTTTCTCGGCGGGTTTGTTGATCCAGGCCGCGTCGGGGATGGTCAGGATTTTGGGGTCGTTGCTCGTCGTGAATCGTTCGGGTGTTTTTGTTCGTGCTGCGGCCAGGGTTTTGGCCCGTTCAAGGGCTTTGCCGGCGGCCAAGCCGTAGTGGACGTCTGCGGGGGTGTTGAGTCCGATTCCGGTGTGGCAGTGAGTGTGGTTGTACCCGTCCACGAAGGAGTCCATGAATGCCCTCGCGTCGGGTAGGGAGCCGAAGCGTTCTGGGAACACGGGGGCGAACTTCAGTGATTTGAACCAGGCCTCCGAGTAGGGATTATCGTTGCTCACGCGGGGCCGGGAATGGGACCTGGTGACCTCAAGGTCCGAGAGCAGGGCAGCGACTGTTTTGGACGTCATGGATGTGCCACGGTCGGCGTGGACTATTTCCGGGATGCCGTGGATGCCGAAGATTTCCTCCATCATTTCCACGGCCAGTTCCCCGGATTCATGGGCATGGACGTAGGCGCCGACGATGTAGCGGGAGTAGATGTCGATCATGACGTAGCAGTCGTAGTATTTGCCCTTGATCGGGCCGGCGAGTTTGGTGATGTCCCAGGTGTAAACCTGGCCGGGTCCAGTCGCTACCAGCTCCGGGATTGCCCGGGCAGGGTGGCGTGCGATTCGGCGCCGTTCCTTGACCTGGCGGTTCTCATCCAGGACACGGTAGAACGTGGAGATCGAACATAAATAGGTGCCCTCGTCCAGGAGTCGAGCGTAGATTTGCACCGGTGGCAGGTCCACGAAACGCTCCGAGTTCACGGTGGCCAGGATGTAGGCACGCTCGGCCGGTGAGAGTTTGTTTGCCGGGGCCGGCAGTGGTGTTTGGTCTTCCGTGGGGGTGCGGGGTTTGCGTGTCGCTGTGGCCCGGGATACCCCGGCGATCAGGGCCGCTTCCCGGCTCGGGATGTCCGCCTTGGTGAGGGAGGTGTAGGCGCCCATCAAGGTTTCTTGTACCAGGGCTGCTGCTCCGCGCTTTCGGAGATGTCTTCCAAAAGCTGTCGTGCTTTTTCCATGATGGACAACGCCGCTTCAGTCCGTGCCAGTTTGCGTTCGCTCACCTCCAGCTGCCGACGTAGACGCCCGATTTCCGCCTGCTCGGCGGTGGGCTTGCCGATCTTTTCCCCGGGCTTCTTGCCCGCCAGGACGCCGGCGTCGCGGAGCTTGCGCCACTCGGTGATCTGGGAGGAATACAGGCCCTCGCGGCGCAGGTACGCCCCGCCGCCGGTGCCGTCGTCACAGGCCTGCTGGTACGCATCCAAATGGGCGAGTTTTTCTGCCGGCGTGAACGACCTACGAGGGGTCGGGCCACCGGCCCGAGGGCCCGAATTACTCATGGACCCATTCTCCCGCGGCGGGGAAATTGTGGAGACAGACATTGGTGATGATCCTGATTCTCGCCCTACGAATTAGACGAAGTTGCTATGAGGTACTGGCCTCACCCAACCCTGACACGTAGGG
>NZ_JBEPPJ010000052.1:0-1176 GCF_040547265.1 Arthrobacter sp. UYCo732
AAGGCCGGCCCCTTTCCAAGACAAGGAAACCGGCCTCGGGCCGTTACGGCTCAAACCTGAGGAACCCTCAAACAATTACCGACCCACGCACCTAGTCGGCTTCCGGTCCTGAGCAGTAGTGACAGTCATCAGAACACAGTTTGGTCACGATTCGACCAGCTGTAGTTCGTAGCCATCCCGGATATGGAACAGACGGCGGCCATCAAAAGGGTCGTGGACCCAAATAACGTGACCGTCCGCTGTCCGGGCGTCCACTAATCCGACATACGCTGGGCGCCCGCTGCCGACCAGCTGCACCTTGTCTCCAACTTGGACATCGTCCCAGTCGGACCCTCCTACTCGATTTATCCCTGAAGTCACAACTCTCTCTCCTCGTTGTTTGTTTGCAGCAGCACCTGATGAACTGACTCAAGCGGAAGGCGGGGAACCTCTCGACGGATGAGTTGACGGCGAAATGGGTCAGGGGGCCGTGTCACCGTCAGTCCCCCTGAGAGCGAAAGTTGAGTCAGCCAGCGTACTCAGGTGAGTATTTGAAGGCTGGAACTTGCCTGCCTGCAGTTCGAGGACGATGGCTGAGGGGTGGACGGGACGCAGGCCGAGCCGTGGCGTGTCCGCGAGGAGGAGACATCGTTGCTGCACGGACCAATCCGATAGGAGGCCCGCGATGCCGGTCACCGGCCTGTCTGCTCCCAGCTGCTCCCAGGTCTCGCCTAACGGGACCGTGTCGCTGAGTTCGAAGGTGTACCGGGCAGGGTCATGCCGGGTGACCCTAATCCCCACAGACCCATGGGCCATTGCTGCTTGCCGGAGCAAGTCCTCTGCCTCGTTAAGCAACTCGTAAAGTTCTTCAGGTCTCTCGATGAGGACTTCCCAAGACTCGATTGTCTGACTGCTCACGGTCAACACTTCCTTGACTTGGACGCGCGTTCAAGCCAATTGCCCTTCGGTGGTCCAAGCGACGATCAGCGCCAGATGCGCGCCGCGGGCGTCCTTGCCCCTGCAGCAACAGCGGGTGATGGATAGCGGTTGCTGTAGGGGCAAAGTAGCGATTCGTGCCATCTGGTTCATGGCCGTCGCCCGATGACGGCGGCGACCATGAACCGATCCGCTTAGAGCTTCCTTAGGAGGACATGGAGCCGTGTGCGGTGAAGAAGCCCAGGCCGTAGTCGGGGGTTT
>NZ_JBEPPJ010000053.1:0-1104 GCF_040547265.1 Arthrobacter sp. UYCo732
GGCCGGCCCCTTTCCAAGACAAGGAAACCGGCCTCGGGCCGTTACGGCTCAAACCTGAGGAACCCTCAAACAATTACCGACCCACGCACCTAGCGAACATGGCTGTTTACAGCCTGCGGGCAAAGATTCCTGCCCTGACTGAAACACTGAACGGCAGGTTCAACGACCACCATGCCTTCCTCACCAAAATGCATCTGAACATTACCGACGGGCACACCCGGACCATTGCCGATCTCAATACCCGGACTGGAGAGGTACTGGGACCGTCCGCCGCGGCCACGGACCTGCTGGTCAGTATCCCTGGCATCAGCGAACATGTTGCGGAAATCATCATCGCCGAAACCGGCGCAGACATGACCGTGTTCCCCACGGCAGGGCACCTGCGGTCATGGGCCGGAACCGCGCCGGGAAACAACGAATCAGCAGGACGGATCAAAAACAGCAAAACCAGACCTGGCGACCCAAACCTCAAGGCCGCCCCCGGCATCGTCGCGTTGGCCATCTCCCGTTCGAAAAAGACGTACTTCGGTGCCAAATACAGAAGACCCGCCGCACGACGCGGACCCATGAAAGCGCTCGTCGCCGTTGAACACGCGATCCTCATTGCCGTCTGGAACATGCTCACGACCGGGGAAAACTACAACGACCCCGGGCCGGACTTCTTCGCCAGACTCCAACCGGCCAAAACACGCGCCGGGCCATCAACCAACTCCAAGCCCTGGGCCACACCGTCACCCCCGAACTTGCACAACAACCCGCCTGACCAGACCGCATTTCCCTTCCGGCACGCGCACCAAAGTGGGTACCTACCGCCCCTCGCAGATTAATATTCGTGAGAGCCTGACACTGCCAGTCAAAAACGACTCGCCACCACTCACACCACGACCGGGCCGGCACACGATGAGCGGCCCCCGGAACCACAAACCCAGGAGCCGCTCACCTCTGCCTCTTGACAACCGCTGTTGCTGCAGGGGCAAGTAGCGGTGCCTGTATCTGGTTCATGACCGCCTGACGGCGGCGACCATGAACCGATCCGCTTAGAGCTTCCTTAGGAGGACATGGAGCCGTGTGCGGTGAAGAAGCCCAGGCCGTAGTCGGGGGTTT
>NZ_JBEPPJ010000054.1:0-1060 GCF_040547265.1 Arthrobacter sp. UYCo732
CATAGACGAAAACTCAGCATAGGAGTCAGCATGCCCATTGCAACCCCAGAGATCTACTCCGAGATGATTGACCGTGCCAAGGCCGGCGGCTATGCATTTCCGGCTGTCAACGTCACCTCCTCGCAGACGCTGAACGCCGCGCTGCGCGGCTTCGCCGAGGCTGAGTCCGATGGCATCGTCCAGGTATCCACCGGCGGTGCCGCCTACTGGTCCGGTGCTGCGACCAAGGACATGGTGGCCGGTTCGCTTGGTTTCGCCGCGTTCGCCCGTGAAGTGGCTAAGAACTATGGCGTGAACATCGCATTGCACACGGACCACTGCCCCAAGGACAAGCTGGATGGCTTTGTCCTGCCGCTGCTGGCAGCTTCGGAGGCCGAGGTCAAGGCTGGCCGCAATCCGATCTTTAACTCGCACATGTGGGATGGGTCGCATGAGCCGTTGAATGAGAACCTGAGCACCGCACGGGAACTGCTGGAGCGCACGGCCGCCGCGAAGATGATCCTCGAAGTTGAAATCGGCATCGTTGGTGGCGAGGAAGACGGCGTCGAAAACGCCATCAATGACAAGCTGTACACCACGGTCGAGGACGCTCTGGCCACCATCGAGGCTCTCGGTGCCGGCGAGAACGGCCGCTACATCACCGCACTGACCTTCGGCAACGTGCACGGCGTGTACAAGCCGGGCGGCGTGAAGCTCCGCCCGGAGATCCTTAAGGACATCCAGGCGCAGGTGGGAGCGAAGCTGGGCAAGGACAGCCCGTTTGACCTGGTGTTCCACGGCGGCTCCGGCTCCTCTGACCAGGAGATCGCCGATGCTGTCTCCTATGGCGTGATCAAGATGAACATCGACACTGACACCCAGTACTCGTACACGCGTCCGGTGGTGGATCACATGTTCACGAACTACGCCGGCGTGTTGAAGGTCGATGGCGAAGTGGGCAACAAGAAGCTGTACGATCCGCGCGTCTGGGGTGCCTCCGCCGAGGCAGGCCTTGCCGCCCGCGTCGTGGAGGCAACCAAGCAGCTCGGCTCCGCCGGCAAGACGTTCTAGTCATGTCCGA
>NZ_JBEPPJ010000055.1:0-1048 GCF_040547265.1 Arthrobacter sp. UYCo732
TGTTCCCGCGGCACCAGGAAGTGGAACTGTCCTGGAAGATCCTGGACCCGTTCGAAGACTACTGGGCCGGCCTCGATGAACAGCCCGAACCTTACGCCCCGGGGTCCTGGGGACCCGCCAGCGCGGATGAGCTGCTGGCCCGTGACGGACGAACCTGGAGAAGGCCATGATTGTCGACCTGCCGGACACCACCACCTCCAAGATCTCGAAGAAACTCATGTCCCTGCGCGAGCAGGGCGGCGTGATTGCCCTGGGCCGGGTGCTGACCCTCGTGGTGGTCACCCGCTCCGGGCTGGAGGAAGAAGCGATCGAGGCCGCGAACGAAGCCAGCCGGGAACACCCCTGCCGGATCATCGTGCTCGCCGACGCCGGCGCCACCGCCCCGGACCGGCTGGACGCGCAGATCCGGGTCGGCGGGGACGCCGGCGCCTCCGAGGTCATCGTGCTGCGCGGGTACGGCGAGCTCGCCCACGAAAGCGAATCCCTGGTGGCGGCCCTGCTGCTCCCGGACGCCCCGATCGTGGCCTGGTGGCCGCACGGGGCGCCGGAGAACGCATACGAGACCTCCGTGGGCCGGATCGCGCACCGCCGGATCACCGACTCCGCGAACGAACCCGACCCCCAAGCCGCACTTGAGAACGTCCGCAGCACGTACAAGGCCGGCGACACCGACCTCGCCTGGACCCGGCTGACGAACTGGCGGATCCAGCTCGCCGCCGTCCTGGACCAGGTGGACGCCTCCCCCGTCACCGCAGTGGCAGTGGAGGGCGCGTCAGACTCGCCCAGCACCATCCTGCTGGCAGCCTGGCTGACCCTGGCCCTGGACGCACCCGTGACCATCGTCGCGGACCCCGCCGGCACCGGCATCCGCCGCGTCCGGCTCACCCGGCCCAACGGCGACGTCCAGCTCTTCCGGCCCGGACTGTCCATCGCCGAACTCACCCAGCCCGGCCAGCCCGCCCAACGCATCTCCCTGCCCCGCCGCAGCCTCAAAGACTGCCTCGCGGAAGAACTCCGCCGCCTCGACCCCGACGAAGTCTTCGGCGAA